>DASZZK010000212.1:0-1840 GCA_035544975.1 Casimicrobiaceae bacterium
TCACAGCGTCAACTCGGAAGGTTCGCCGAGCGCCCGTGTGTAGCAGTCTGCGCGAGACAAGGCGTCGTCCTGCGGAGGCACCGCTCGGTTCTGGATGGAATCCACGCGTCCTTGAAATTCCGTTCGGCAGTCGAGTGTCGGTGTTGCGGAAGCGGCGAAGTTTAGCACGCAGCCGGAGAGTGCCTGATAGGCGGCAAGCGCGCGCAAGCTTGCATCCGCACCTCGCGGATCCAGCGCATCACGATCGCATGAGACCGCGGCCTCCTCAACCTGCTCGTGAATGAGCTGCGTCGCGTGTCGGCCGCAAGCGTCGACTCGCAATTCCCCGTCGATCCCCGCTACGCGGGGCCCCGCGCCGGGTAGCTCGCGCCGCTATTCGTCAGCGCCCTTTCCCTTGCCCGCCCTAAGCTCCGACAAGGGCAATAGCTCGGGCAGATCGATCCGCCGGCGATCGGCTTCCGGCGCCGACAGCGGCTCGGTCTCCACCATCGTCGCCAGGCTGCGCCGAGTGAGCTCTTGATAGCTCTGCGTTCCCTCGACTTTCCAGGCGAGCTCCTGCTCGGTCAGGGCGCGGACGATTTTCGCCGGCACTCCCGCGACCAGGGTGCGCGGCGGAACGATCATTCCGGCTTTGACGAACGCCATGGCGGCGACGATTGCCGATTCGCCGATCTCCGCGTTGTCGTTGATGACTGCATTCATGCCCACCAGCGCGTTACGGCGCACGACACAGCCGTGCACAATCGCACCGTGCCCGATGTGGCCCTCCTCCTCGACCACCGTGTCGGTTCCCGGAAAGCCGTGCATGACGCAGCAGTCCTGAATATTGGCGCCCGCGCGCACTTCGATCCGGCCGAAATCGCCGCGTAGCGATGCCGCGGGTCCGACGTAACACCGGGCGCCGACGATGACATCGCCGATCAGAACGGCGCTCGGATGCACGAATGCGCTGGGATCGACCACCGGTGTGACTCCGTTAACGGCGAAGACTTTCAAGCGCACGCGACCCCCTTTATCCCTGCGATCAACCAACCCATACGCGGGCATTGCGAAACATGCGCATCCATGGCGAGTCTTCCTTCCAGTCCTCAGGATGCCACGACATCTGCACCGTCCGAAACACACGCTCGGGGTGCGGCATCAGGATGGAAAAGCGTCCGTCGGGAGTCGTCAACCCGGCGATCCCGCGCGGCGAGCCGTTGGGATTGTACGGATAGCGCTCGGTCACCGCGTTTCGATCGTCGACGTAGCTAAGCGTCGTCAGCGCCACGGCGGCCTCGAGCTGCGCGTCGGTATCGAATTCGGCATAGCCTTCGCCATGCGCCAAGGCCACCGGAATGCAGCTACCCGTCATGCCGGCGAAGAAAAACGAAGGCGACGGCTGCACCTGCAACATCACGAGCCGGGCCTCGAACTGCTCGGAGCGGTTGCGCACGAAATGCGGCCAGGATGATGTCCCGGGGATCAGCTGGCGCAGATTGCTCATCATCTGACAGCCATTGCACACGCCCAGCGCAAAGGAGTCGCCGCGCGAGAAAAATGCAGCAAACTGGTCGCGCGCCCGCGCATTGAACAGAATCGATTTCGCCCAGCCTTCGCCGGCGCCAAGCACATCGCCGTACGAAAATCCTCCGCCTGCGACGATGCCCGAGTACGCCTCGAGCGTGGCGCGACCGCCGATGATGTCGCTCATGTGCACATCGAAGGCGGCGAACCCGGCGCGATCGAACGCTGCGGCCAGCTCAACCTGGCCGTTGACGCCCTGCTCACGAAGCACCGCGATCTTCGGCCGCGCGCCTTTGGCGATGTAGGGAGCGGCAATGTCGTCGCTGGGATCGAA
>DASZZK010000213.1:0-3199 GCA_035544975.1 Casimicrobiaceae bacterium
TGGGCGTGGAAGCTGTGAAGCCGACGCCAGCCCCAGAACTCGCGTTTGCCGCCGCGGCGTCTGGAGCGGGCGCTGCTGCCGCCGCGACGTGGAACGACATGAAGCAGCGGTTCCCGGGGTTGCTCGAGCGGGCCAAGAACATTCTGCTCAAGCCGAACGCGGAGTGGCCGGTCATCGCCGCCGAGACGACCTCTACGGGAAAGCTCTATACCGGATACATCGTGCCGCTGGCGGCAATCGGCCCGATCGCGTCGATTATCGGCATGTCGCTGGT
The DNA here is from genome assembly GCA_035544975.1 of Casimicrobiaceae bacterium. GTDB lineage: Bacteria > Pseudomonadota > Gammaproteobacteria > Burkholderiales > Casimicrobiaceae > PALSA-1003. The sequence goes on from DASZZK010000213.1 coordinate 275, forward strand.
GGGCATCAGCGTGCCGTTTCTCGGAACGGTGCGCACCCCGATTTTGAGCAGCGTATCGTATGCCGCCGTTGCGTTCGTTTTGGCGTTGATCGGGGTGTTTGTGCTGGCCCTCATCATCGACGTGCTTGCGCCTACGTTTTCGGGAGAGAAGAACCAGGCCCAGGCATTGAAAGTCGCCGCCTACTCCTACACGCCGGCATGGCTCGCCGGCGTCCTTGGCGTGATACCGATGCTTTCGTTGCTGGGAATCATTGCGGCACTCTACGGCCTGTATCTGCTCTATCTCGGCTTACCGGTACTGATGAAGGCACCGAAGGAAAAGGCGATCGGGTATACCGCGGTCGTCGTGCTCTGCGCGATCGTTCTCGGCATCGTCTTCGGCGTCATCAGCGGCACCATGATGGGAGCGCGCGGCATTCCGTGGATGGGCATGCACGGCAGCGCCTTGGAACGGGAGGCAGCTTCGGAAAAAGCAGGTGCCTCCGCCGCCGGCTCGCTGCTGGGAGGGCTTCTCGGGCAGGACGACAAGGGCAAGGCAGCGATCGGATCGGCCGTCGCTCAGATGGCGCAGTACGGGCGGCAAATGGAGCAGCAGGCGGCGCAAGCGAAAAGTGCGCCGGCGCCAGGGAGCGCCAAGGCCGCCGACAGTTCTTCATCACCCAACGACGTCGCCTCAGCTGCAGGTGCATTGGGAGCGCTGGGCAACGTCTTGGGCGGCGGCAAGACAGTTGAACCGGTGGATTTTCGCGCGCTGAAGGCGATGCTGCCCGAGTCGTTGCCCGAAATGCCTCGTTCCAGCGCGTCGGGTGAGAAAAACGAGATGATGGGTATCCGCATATCCACCGCCGAGGCGGACTATCAGGACGGCGCGAGCGGCCGCATTCACGTCAAGATTTCGGATCTCGGCACCTTGACCTCGCTCGCCGGCATGGCCGCGGCGATGGAGCCCAAGATGGACAAGGAGACCGACACCGGCTACGAAAGGACGACGCTCATCAACGGGCGGCAGACCCACGAAATCTACGACACGCGCTCTCAGCAGGGCGAGCTGAAAGTGTTGCTCGACGGTCGGTTCGAAGTCGAGGTCAACGGCAGCGGAGTGAAGATGGACGCGATCAAAGTGGCTATGAGCATGATCGATCTCAGCCGGCTGGGAGCGATGAAGACACAGGGAGTGGCACAGTAATGGGCAGGCGTCGCCTCTTACAAGCCGTTTGCTCAAACACGTCCGCGGCATTGCGCGGCTCGTACAAGGCTATGGCGTCGGACGTTTTTGCGCGAGCATGACGCCGTCGCCTACCGTCATCAGGCAGGCGTCAACGCGCGCGTCATCGCGGATTTTCGCGTTGAGCGCCCGTAGCGCGTCGGTGTCGTCATCGTGGAACTGCGGGTCGGCGACCCGGCCCGACCAGAGCATGTTGTCGAGCGCGATCAGGCCTCCTGCACGCAGCAGCCTCAGGCACGCTTCGTAGTAGGCGTCGTAGTTGGACTTGTCGGCATCGATGAATGCGAAGTCGAATGTTCCGGTGCCGCCGTCCCGGATCAGTGCGGCCAGCGTCTCGGATGCCGGCGCCAGCTTGAGCTGGATTCGATCGGCGACCCCGGCTTCCTTCCAATACCGTCTGGCGATACTGGTCCACTCTTCGCTGACGTCGCAACACACGAGCTTGCCGCCCGCGGGCAATGCCGACGCAATGGCCAGCGAGCTGTAGCCAGTGAAGGTGCCGACCTCGATCGCCCGTTGCGCTGCCAAAGCTCGCACCAGCATGGCGAGCAGGGCCCCCTGGTCGGCGCCGATCTGCATGCCGGCAAGAGGAAGATGCGACGTCTCCTCACGAAGACGCCGTTGCAACGGCGTTTCCCGTGAGATCTCCATGGCGACATAGCGTTCGACTGCGTCGGGAACAAGGGATCGGCTCATGACGCGCAGCATGCCGGCGAATCGCGCCGTGCGCAACCGTGCGACGCGCGCTAGGCACTTCCTGGCGCGGTAGAATGGATGCAGCCTGTTTATCGGAGCCGGGATGAGCGACATTCACGTTCACCGCCTCACCGAGGCCTCGCGGCCGAAATTGCTCGACCATTTCCTGCGCCTCGATAACGAGGATATCCGATTGCGGTTCGGGTCGCCGCTCGGATCCGACGCGATCGCAGCATACGTTCAGGGCATCGACTTCGATACCGACGCGGTCTTCGGCGTCTACGAACACGAGCTGGGACTCGCGGCCGCTGCCCATGTCGCGTTCGGCGCGGATGGTGCCGAGCTCGGCGTTTCGGTCCTGCCCGGGCATCGCTCACGCGGCATCGGTAGCGCGTTGTTCGCGCGCGCGGTCGAGCACGCACGCAACCGCTTTGTCACACGCATGTATATGCATTGCCTGTCGGAGAACGCCGCGATGATGCACATCGCGAAGAAATCCGGAATGAATATTTGCGTCGATACCGGCGAAGCCGAAGCGTTTCTCAAGCTCGAGCCCGCCGACCAAGCGTCGCTCAGCGGCGAGCTAATGGGACAGCGGCTGGCGCTGTTCGACTACGCGCTGAAGACACAGGCCGCCGCACTGAGACGTATCACCGATTCGCTCGGCGGCTCATCGGCGTGAGCAGGCCTTCATCCTTGAAGTTGCGCGGTGCCGGCGCGTGCGATAAGGCCGGCGAGGAAGACGCGAGAGCGTCGCGCTGTCCCTGATATGGCAGAGACGCCAACGACGGTCCCGCAGCCTGTGCATCGTATCGTCATCGTCGGTGGCGGTGCCGGCGGTCTGCCGCTGTCGACCATGCTGGGCGACAAGCTCGGCGACAAGAAGAACGGGCGCGCCGATATCACGCTCGTCGATCGCTTCGAGACGCATCTCTGGAAGCCTTTGCTGCACGAAGTCGCGGCGGGAAGAATGGATGCCGCTGCGCACGACGTCGACTATCTGG
>DASZZK010000214.1:0-1982 GCA_035544975.1 Casimicrobiaceae bacterium
AACTCTCCGACAAGGTCAAGATGGGCGGCGTTGGCGTTTGGGGCCAGGTTCCGATGCCGCCCAATGCCCAGATACCGGACGCCGACATCAAGGATCTCGTCAGCTGGATTCTGACCCTGAAAAAGTAATAGCGCCTCCGCCGCAACTACAAAGCGCGCCGACATTTGCGATTGGCGCAAGCGCGCGCGAACGGTCTCCCGCGTGCGAAAAGCGGCGCTGAAACCATTACCAAGCGACAGCGGTGAGTCATGGCGCATTGCCTGGGCTCCCGTTTTGACAAGCGCTACCCGCGCCGGTAAGCTTGGCGCACCCGTGCAGGAGAGTGCAGCCGCGATGTAGGTGTGCGCTGCCGCCGAAGGCGTAACTCCCGCAATCGCTCAGGCAAAAAGGACTGCGCGGGCCGCAACAAACCATCTGGAGAGCGGCTGATCGGCGAGAAGCCGAACAGTCCACCGAAGGGGCACCGGTGCGGCATCGTCGCGATGCTCGCCGCAATCTCTCAGGTAAAAGGACAGACGGGGCGAAGCAGAGCCAGTGGCTTCGCCCTTGTTTGTCGCCTGGGAGATGTCTTGCTAAAGCAGACTCCACTCAATGCCGTGCACCGCGCCGCCGGCGCAAAGATGGTCGATTTCGGCGGCTGGGACATGCCCGTCAGTTACGGCTCGCAGATCGAGGAGCACCATGCCGTGCGCCGTGACGCGGGCATGTTCGACGTCTCGCACATGCTCGCGGTCGACCTCGAGCGAGGGAACGCAAGTGGGGACGCAAATGAGCACGCAAATAAGAACGCAAATGACGGACCTCGCGATTTTCTGCGCTACGCGCTCGCCAACAACGTCGACAAGCTGACCGTGGCGGGGAAGGCGCTGTATTCGTGCCTGCTCAAGCCCGACGGCGGCGTGCTCGACGACCTGATTGTCTATTTCTTGAGCGAAAACCGGTTTCGCATCGTCGTCAACGCGGCAACCGCCGACAAGGACGTGGCGTGGTTTCGTTCTCTGATCGACGAGCACGGAGCAAAGCTGAAGCTCACGCCGCGGCACGATTTGGCGATGATCGCGGTGCAAGGACCGCGCGCGCGCGAACGCGTTTGGGCGGTGCTGCAACATTTGACCCCTGACGCAAAAGCGGCGACCGAGCCGCTGAAACCATTCATGGCCGCCGAAGTGGGCGAGTATTTCATCGCCCGCACCGGGTACACGGGCGAAGATGGCTTCGAAGTCACCTTGCCGGCGACCGACGCGGCTGATTTCTGGCGTGCGCTGGCCGCCGCGGGCGTCAAGCCCTGCGGCCTGGGTGCGCGCGACACCCTGCGGCTGGAAGCGGGAATGAATCTTTACGGGCAGGACATGGACGAGACGGTCAATCCGCTGGAGTCCGGTCTCGCGTGGACCGTCGATCTGGCAAGTCCGCGTGACTTCGTCGGCAAGGCAGCGCTGGTCGCGCGAGCGCCCACGCGGCAACTGACCGGCTTGCTGCTGGAGGACAAAGGCGGCGTGCTGCGCGCTCATCAGAAGGTGATGACTCGATCTGGCGAGGGCGAAATCACCAGCGGTACATTCTCGCCGACCCTTGGCGCGTCGATTGCGCTGGCGAGGCTGCCCGCCGGTGTCGTCGCGGGCGAGGAGGCGCACGTGGAAATCCGCGGCAAGGCGCTTGCCGCTCGTGTGGTGAAACCACCCTTCGTGCGTCACGGCAAGAGCCTGCTCGCCTGAACCAAAGGAGAAACCGCAATGAACGTTCCAACCCAACTCAAATACACCGCCAGCCACGAGTGGATACGCAGCGAATCGGACGGCACCTTGACGATCGGAATCACCGATCACGCCCAGGAAGCACTGGGCGATCTCGTGTTCATCGAGCTGCCCGCCGTCGGCCGCAAGGTCAAAGCCGGCGAGGCATGCGCAGTGGTCGAATCGGTGAAAGCCGCATCCGACATCTATGCGCCGGTCAGCGGTGAAATCACGGCCGTCAACGAGCAG
>DASZZK010000215.1:0-8064 GCA_035544975.1 Casimicrobiaceae bacterium
GCCGGCGCGTTGATGGTCGAGAAGCTCTGGTCCGACGGCAAACGGCTCAAGCCGCGCGAGGTCGTCGCCGAGTTCGACCGCACCATCCACGACGAGCTCGATCTCGCGCGGGAAGCGGCGAGCTGCTCGCAGCTTCGCCGCAATTTCCTCCACTCGCCGCTGCTTCTCGTACCGGAAGTCTTCTGGGACTGGTGCAACAGCGAAGTGATGGTCATGGAGCAGATGGAGGGAACGCCGATTGGCCAGGTTGAGAGGCTCGTCGCGCAGGGCATCGACGTTCGAGAGCTCGCGCGCGTCGGCGTCGAGATTTTCTTCACCCAGGTGTTCCGCGACGGCTTCTTTCATGCCGACATGCATCCGGGAAACATCTTCGTCGCCACCGACGCGACGGACAAGGGCAAATACATCGCGCTCGACTTCGGCATTATGGGAACGCTGTCGGACACGGACAAGAATTATCTCGCGCAGAACTTTCTCGCGTTCTTCCGACGCGACTATCGCCGTGTCGCGACCGCGCATATCGAATCCGGCTGGGTGCCAGCCGACACGCGCGTCGACGAGCTCGAAAGCGAAATCCGCGCCGTTTGCGAACCGATCTTCGATCGGCCGCTCAAGGAAATCTCCCTGGCCAAGGTGCTGGTGCAGCTTTTCAGGGCGTCGCGCCGATTCAACGTCGAGATTCAGCCACAACTGGTGCTGCTGCAAAAGACGCTGCTCAATGTCGAGGGCCTGGGCCGGCAGCTCGACCCGAACCTCGATCTCTGGGTGACGGCGAAGCCCTTTCTCGAGCGGTGGATGCGCGATCAGATCGGCTGGCGCGCGTTCGAGCGCCGCTTGCGTGACGAAGCTCCATTTCTCATGACCACGCTGCCGCTGTTACCCAGGCTGTTGCATAACCGCTTGTCGGCGCCGCCGGCCGCGGCCGACGTCGCGCTGAAAGAGTTTGCCGCGGTACAGCGCGCGCGGAACCGCTGGCTGGCGGTGGTGGCGGTACTGCTGGCAGGAGTGATTGCGCTGTTGCTGATGCGGCCGCTCTAGGCGATTCCGAAATGGGTAAGTACATCGAAAAGACCTCGTCGTCCCCGCCCCCGATTCAAGCATTCGAGGGCAGGCTTCAGCGGGGACCCAGCGGCGTTCGTTTAAACGACACTGGATTCCCGCTCAGTTACCAACATTAGCGGGAATGACGATCCCTGGACCTAGCACGAACTATTTTCCTGGCTGCCTTGTCGTCACCTCGTTCCACACCAGCACGACGCCGGGCTGGCGCTTCACCATCCGCCCCAGCGCGTTTTTCTGCGCCGGATTGCGAACGCATCCCCGCAGGCTGACGAATCCCCGCGTCGTCGTGACCCAGAGCGCGGTGTCGCGAAACCGCTTGTCGACTCTGATCGCCTCGATAACCCGATCATTGATTTCCGCATCGTGTTTGTACGGACCGCCGCACTCGCAGGTGCCGGCGAGACAGCACGATGCTCCACGCTCGGCGCGCGAGTGCGCCTGCGAGCGCATCTGCTGTTCATCGAGAATGGGTGGCTTGGCCGCGGGACATCGTTCGTCGCCGGAGGTCGCCTGCGCGAATGGATCGAGCAAATACGATCGAGATGTCTGCGCATCGACACGGAAGGCAAGACAAAGCATCGCGATGACGAGTGCGGCACGGGAGTTCATCGATGCGCTCGAGTATTCGATCCTGACTACCGGCATCCCTCATTTTGCTACAATCCGGCGATCATCAAGACCCCGGTTCCGTCCGCGATGGCGCTGCTCGAGATCCAGAACGTCAGCCGCCGTTTCGGCGACTTCACTGCGGTCGATCAGGTCAGCATCGACATCGAGGCGGGGGAATTCTTCACCCTGCTCGGCCCCTCCGGGTGCGGCAAGACGACGCTCCTGCGCATGATCGCCGGTTTCGATCTTCCCGACGGCGGCCGCATTCTGCTCAACGGCGAGGACCTGGCCGACCGTCCCCCCGAAGAGCGGCCGGTGCGCACCGTCTTCCAGAGCTACGCTTTGTTCCCGCACATGACGGTCGAAGGCAACATCGCTTTCCCGCTGCAAATGGCCAGGACCCCCGCGGCTGAAGTCCCGTCCAAAGTACAGGCCGCCCTCGAGGACGTGCGCCTGATCGGCTTCGGAAAGCGCTATCCGCATGAACTCTCCGGTGGCCAGAAGCAGCGTGTCGCCATCGGCCGCGCACTGGTCACTCACCCGACGGTGCTGCTCCTGGACGAGCCGCTGGCGGCACTCGACGCCAAGCTGCGCGAGGAAATGCAGATCGAGCTTATCAACCTGCAGAAGGAAGTCGGCATCACGTTCGTCTACGTGACCCATGATCAGACCGAGGCCTTGGCGCTGTCGCACCGAATTGCGGTGATGAACAAAGGTCGTGTCGAGCAGCTCGACCAGCCATCGAAGATCTACAGCTTTCCGACGTCGCGCTTTGTTGCGGACTTCATCGGCAAGTGCAATATTCTGGAAGGTCCGGTGAGTGCGCGTGACGGCGACACAATAACGATCGATGCAAAAGGCCTGGGCCCGGTTCGTGGGGTGACCGGCGCAGGCACGGCCGCTGGCAGCAACGGCACGATCGCGCTGCGCACGGAGAAGATTCACATCAGTGCCTCCACGCCAAATGCCGCGCCGAATGCCGATGCCGCCGGCAAATCCGGTGGCACCGATGCCGTGACCGACAATCATTTCCGCGGCACGGTGACCGACCACTTGTATCTCGGCGACGTCACCGTGTACATCGTCAGCACCCCGCAGGGTTGCAAGCTCGAGACACTGCTCGCGAATTCGGGCGCGGGCCGCAACAAGTTCTTCGAAGTCGGCGACGCCGTCGAGGTGAGCTGGGGCGCCGATGCCGGACATTTCATCGCCTCATGAAACGTGTGACGACACGCTCGAGAGAACGTCTGGGCAAGTGGCTGGTGAGTGCGCCGCCGCTCGCCTACCTGCTGTTCTTTTTCGCAATCCCGACGCTGATCATGGTGCTGGCATCGTTTCGCACGCCAGGCGAGTTTGGCGGCTTGAGCCCCTTGCTCGAGGACGGAAAGCTCGACCTCAACCTCGACAGCTACGTCAGGTTCTTCACCGAGTCGATCTACGCACAGATATTCGTCAAGTCGGTCTGGTACGCGCTGCTGACCACCCTCTTCTGCCTCCTGCTCGCGTATCCGCTGGCGGCGCTGATCGCGAGGAGCCCGAAGAAGTATCGCGATCTTCTCCTGCTGCTGGTGATCCTTCCTTTCTGGAGCAATTTCCTGATTCGCGTCTATGCATGGATGATCATCCTCGGCCCGAACGCGGCGATGGCGCGAGTCCTGAATGGCGTGCTGGCCTGGTTCGGACACGAGCCGGTGCCGTTGCTCTTCAGTTCCTTCGCGGTGCTGATCTGCCTGGTGTACGTGCATCTACCGTTCATGGTGTTGCCGCTGTACGCCAACCTGGAAAAGCACGATCAGGCACTGCTCGACGCGGCGCAGGATCTGGGAGCGAACGGATGGCAGCGTTTCTGGCACATTACCTTTCCGCTGTCGCTGCCGGGCGTCTATGCCGGCGCGGCGCTGGTATTCATCCCGGCGCTGGGGATCTTCGCCATTCCCGACATCCTGGGCGGGCCCGAGGACAGCCTGATCGGCAACGTCATCAAGCAACAGTTCCTCGAGACCCGAGACTGGCCCTTTGGCAGCGTGCTCTCGATCGTGCTGACCGTCGCGGCACTGGTGCTCGCGGGCCTGGCGGCGTGGGTCGGCCGCTCCCGGCTCGGCACACCCTCGAGCGGAGCTTTTAGCCGTGCGTAAACGCCCCGTCGCCTTGTGGCTGGCCGCCGGCGCGGGCTATGCCTTCCTGTACGTGCCGCTCATCATCGTCATCGTCTATTCGTTCAACAATTCGCGCCTCAACGCCGAATGGGTCGGGTTCACGCTCGACTGGTACGACAAGCTTTTCCACAACGAGGAAATGCTGGCCGCCGCCGGCAATTCGCTCATCATCGCGCTCGTGACGAGCCTCGTGTCGACCGTGCTGGGGACGATGGCCGGCGTGGCGATGTATCGCTACAAGACGCGGCTCTTACCGATTCTGGTCCTGACGCCGATCGCGATCCCCGAGATTCTGATGGGTGTGTCGCTGCTCATTTTCTTCGTCCTGCTGAATTTCACTCTAGGGCTCGCTTCGGTAGCGCTGGCGCATATCGCGTTTTGCATCGGCTTTGTGGCCATCGTCGTTCGTGCCCGGCTCGCGGGAATGGATGAAAGCCTCACCGAAGCGGCGCGCGATTGCGGCGCGACGCCGTGGGATGCCTTTCGCCACGTCACGCTCCCGCTGATCATGCCCGGCGTTATCGCCGGCGCGCTGATGGCGTTTACGCTGTCAATCGACGATTTCGTGATCACTTTTTTCACCGCCGGCGCCGGGACGGTGACGCTGCCGCTGCAGATTTATTCGATGATCAAGATCGCGGTCACGCCCGAGGTCAATGCCGTGTCGACCTTGCTGATGCTGCTGACGCTCGCGCTGATCGTCATCGCATCCAGGCTCACCCCCAGTCTTCTTCGTTCCGAATGATCGTTGCGGAAACCTTCCGACATCTGCTACTGAGGAAAACATGAAACGACTCGCCCTGCTCCTTGCTTCATTGTTGCTGGCCTCGGTGTTATCCCCCGCGGCCGCGAAAGACCAGCTCCATCTCTACAACTGGAACAATTACATCGCGCCCGAGACCATCAAGCGCTTCGAAGACTTCTGCAAATGCGAGGTGGTCCAGACGTATTACTCGGACAACGAGGAGCTCCTGGCCAAGCTCGCCGCCGGCGCCAGGGGCTACGACATCCTGGTTCCGACCTCGAACGCCGTCCAGGCGTTGATCAAGGGCGGTCAGCTGAAGCCGATCGACAAGGCGCAGCTTCCCAACCTCAAGAACATCGACCCGGCCTATCTGAACACTCCCTTCGACCCGGACAACAAGTACTCGGTGCCGTATGCGATGTCGCTGACGGTCATCGGATACAACGACCAGAAGGTCAAGGAGCTTGGGCTGCCGACCGATACGTGGGCGGTGGTCTTCGAGCCGAAGTATCTGGAGAAGATCAAACGCCGGATCACCGTGCTCGACAGCTCCAGCGAGCTTTTCGCGGCCGCTCTGAAGTATCTGGGGTTTTCGGCAAACGACGCCGACGAAGCGCACTGGAAGCAGGCCGCGGACCTGATCAAGAAAGCAAAACCGTATTGGGCAGCCTTCAACGCGTCGTCGTATATCAAGGAGCTGACCGTCGGCAACATCTGGCTGGTGCACGGATACTCCAACGATATCTTCCAGGCGAATCTCGACGCGCAGGCGGCCAAGCGTCCGTTCCATATCCTGCACGGTCTGCCCAAGGAAGGCGCGGTGCTGGCGGTCGACAACATGGTCATTCACAAGGACGCACCGCGACCGGACCTCGCCCACAAGTTCATGAACTTCATGCTCGAGGGCAAGAACTCGGCGGAGCTCACCAACCTGATCGGGTCCGGCAACCCCAACATGGACGCGATGAAATACATCAAGCCCGACATCCAGAAAAATCCGGCGATATTCCCGGACAAGGCAATGGCCTCCAAGTTCGAGCAATTGAAGGACCTGACCACCGCGCAGCGTCGGGTCCGCAACAGAATGTGGACCGAAATCAAGGCGGGGCGGTAGCAGATGCTCGCCCGCCGCTCACCTGCCGCGAGCCAACGTTAAAGAAGCCATCATCGAGCACGCATGAGCTCCATCGTCGTCAAGCCGCTTACGCCCGAGCTCGGCTCGGACTTCCTGCGCTTCTTCGATCACGAGCGCGGCGCGGCGTTCGCGGACAATCCGGAATGGGCCAAGTGCTACTGTCAGTTCTACCACGTGCCGTGCGCCGTCGACTGGCCGGCAATGTCGGGCTCGCAGAATCGCACCGCCATGCAGGCGCGCATCGAGGTCGGCGCGATGGAAGGGTTTCTCGCTTTTGACGGCGAGGAGGTGGTCGGCTGGCTTAACGCGCAGCCAAGGCACCCGCTGCCGCACTGCTTCGAGCGGATGCGCATCGAGCCCACGCCTTTGCCGTGCGAAGCATTCGAGGCGGCAGTCATCGTCTGCTTCGTGGTCGCGCCGCAAAGGCGCCGGCAAGGTATCTCTCGCGCGCTTCTCGCCGCGGCGCTCGCGTCGTTCACGGCTCGCGGATTGAAGGTGGTCGACGCTTTCCCGTTCAAGTCCGGCGCGAGCGAGCTTGCCGCCGATCACTACCACGGTTCGCTGTCCTTGTTTCTCGACCAGGGGTTCACGGTGCTGCGCGAGGACGAAACGCTGACCGCGGTGCGCAAGATGCTGCGATGAGCGTGAACGTCCCCTCCCAGCCCACGCGCCTTCCGCAGTATTTCGCCATCCTCTACGGCGTAATGATCGTCTACGCCAGTCTGGAGCCATTTTCCGGCTGGATGGCGCCGCTGCCGGGCGCGCCGTTTTTTTTGTTCGCGCCGTGGCCCACGCGTTACACACGCTATGACATCGCAATCAATGTCATTTCCTATATTCCCTTCGGCTTTTTTGTCGCGCTGACCGGCCGGCACACCCGGGCTGGCGCGCGGCTCGCGGCAGCGACCGCGATGGCGGCGCTATTGTCGGCCGCCATGGAGACCACGCAGATGTTCCTGCCGTCGCGCGACGCGAGCACGATCGATCTTGTTTCGAATACGGTCGGGGGCGCGCTAGGAGGCCTGGCGGCGCTGGTGCTCAACAGCGCACCGGGCCTGCGCTCACGCATCGCGCAATGGCGCCATCGCGTCTTTCTCGGGGGAAGGAGCGGCGACCTCGGCCTTGCGCTGCTGGGCATTTGGCTGCTGGCGCAGGTGAACCCGGGCATTCCCTTGTTTGCGGCAACCTTCGATCCCTCGCTGGAGCTCACCCGCGATCTGGCGGGCACGCTGCTTCAGGCGGCGCAAAGCGCGTTCAATGTCGTTGGCGTGGGCTTGTTCGTCGCGCTACTCCTGCACCAGCGCCGTTACCTCGGTGGCGCGGGACTGGTGTTGATCGGCGTCGCCCTCATGCTGAAGGGCGCCGCCGCGGCAGCGCTGCTGCGGTCGACCATGTGGGACAACTGGCTCAAGCCGAGCGTGACTGTTGGCGTCGTGGCTGGCGCGATTGCCTTGTTGTTGATGACCCGGCTGTCGCGGCCGGTACAGACAACGCTGTGCGCCATCGCGCTTCTTTCATCGTTGATTGCCCCGCTGCTCGCGCCAGACATGTGGCAGGCACGCGCGCCGCTGGCCTTGTTTGACTGGCCGTACGGTCACTTGCTCAATTTCAATGGATTGACGCACGCCGTGCTCGTGGTCTGGCCGGTGCTCGCGAGCTGCTACCTGATGTGGCTTGTGGGTCAGCCAGCATGGGGCGAGCGAGCGCTGCCCGAGCAGGAAGTCCGCCGCTGAGCGGAGCCAAGCGTTCGCGTATAATTCGCCGCTCACCGCGCGCGCACGAAATGACTTACTACCAACGCCACGTCTTCTTCTGTTGCAACCAGCGCGATCCACCGGAAGCCTGCTGCAATAATCACGGCGCAAGCGACATGCAGGCGTACGCGAAGGAGCGCATCAAGGAGCTGGGACTCAACGGCAAGGGTAAGGTCCGGATCAACAAGGCCGGCTGTCTCGACCGCTGCGACGAAGGACCGGTGGTCGTGGTTTATCCCGACGCGGTCTGGTACACCTACGTCGATCGGCACGACGTCGACGAAATCATCGATTCTCACATCGTGCACGGCCGCGTCGTCGACAGGCTGAAGATTTGACCCGGGGCGAGCGCCGCAGCTCCATCGCCGGCCCCGCCGGCGCGCTCGAAGTCGCGCTCAATGTTCCCGAAGGTTCGGTGCGAGGCATCGCGCTCATCGCGCATCCCCACCCGCTTCAGGGCGGGACGCTCGACAACAAGGTCGTGCAAACGCTGGCCAAGACCTTCGCCGCCCTGGGCTACGCCGCGGCACGATTCAATTTTCGAGGCGTCGGCAATAGCGAAGGGCAATTCGACGACGGTATCGGCGAAACGGACGACGCGCT
>DASZZK010000216.1:0-1733 GCA_035544975.1 Casimicrobiaceae bacterium
GACGATCCGGCGCCACTCGATGCGCTCGAGGCCTTTTATCGCGAGGCCGTGTCGGCACCTGTCTCGTAGTCGCTGAAGCGTCTTCCGCTGCCGCACGGGCACGGCGCGTTGCGCGAGGCCGGCGTCGAAGTCATATTAGTGCGCGAAGTTCCACAGCAACGCGCGCGACGACCGGCGACCAATCATGCAGGCGCGATTGGCGGAAGAGCCGCATCGCGGGATACCACGGCGTATCGTCCCGGTCGAGCATCCAGCGCCAGTCGGGCGCGAACGGCAGAAGCAGCCAGCAACGACGTCCAAGGGCGCCCGCGAGATGCGCGATGCTGGTGTCGACGCTGATGACCAGATCCAGCTCGGCAATCAAGGCGGCGGTATCGACCAGCGGTGCGCTCGCCGGCAGCGCAATTACGCGCGTCGGCTCGGCGAGGGCATCGAGCTCCTTGCTCGCTTCGCCCTGCTGCAGCGAAAACCAGGCGACACCCGGCAGCGCCAGGATCGGCGCCAGCGCAGCAAGCGGGCACGAGCGGTTCCGGTCATTGCTGTGCTCCCTGCTGCCCGCCCAGACCAGACCGACGTTGAGCTTCCCGCGGCTGGAATCGATCCGGGCGCGCGCGGCGGTGCGATGCGGCTCCGAAACGGTCATGTAGGAAGCTGGGCTCGGAATCGTTTCCGCGGAGGTCGCGAAAACGCGTGGAAGCGACAGCAATGGAAAGTGGGCGTCATACTCCGGCAGCGGCTCGTCGCTGCCCAGGACCTGCCCTACGCCCGGCACTGTCGCGATCAGCGGCTTCAAGGCGTCGACGCAGTGGATGAGCGGCCGTGCCCCCGCATGTGCAAGCAGCGTCGCATACCGTGCGAATTGCAGCGCATCGCCGAGGCCCTGCTCCGCATACAGAAGCAGCGTTTTGCCGGCCGGCGCGCTTCCGTCCCACGCCTGGCCGGGATAAACGTGTCGGCCACGGCCGAGCTCAGTCAGGACGAGACGCCAATCGTATTCACGCCAGCCCTGCTCGAATTGACCGTCGAGCAGCAGCGCGAGCGACAGATTCCAGTGTGCGTGCGCGAAGTCGGGCTTGAAATCGACGGCGCGCCGAAACGCGTCGATCGCGCCGCGTACATCATTGACCGACTGCAAGGCGAGGCCAAGATTGTTCCATGCCACTGCATGGTCGGGTTTGAGGTCGAGCGCGGAGCGATACGCGGCGATCGCGTCGGATTCGCGGTCCGCGGCGGCAAGCGCAAGCCCGAGGTTGTTGCGAAATTCCGGTTCGTCGGGCGACGCTGCAACGGAGCGTTCGAGCAGCGGCAGCGCGGCGGCGAGCTCGCGGCGCTGATAATGGATCACGCCGAGAAAATGCTGTGCCAAAGCGTTATCGGGCTCGATCGCGAGGACGCTGCGATACAGCGCCTCTGCGCCGTTGCTGTCGCCTTGCTGATGCGCCGCGAGCGCCTGCTTGAGTTGCTTGAGTTGTTGAAGCTCCGCGGACTCAGGCGCCGTGTTCGGCCGAACGTCGGATCCGAGCGCGCCGTGACAGTTCTTGAACCGCTCGCCGCTGCCGCAAGGGCAGGGATCGTTGCGACCCACCGCCAGCATCGAAGACGCATTCGCGGACGCCGCGGCGAGCCCCGCGGCGGCGTCGACATGGCCCGGAACTTCATCGAGTATGCGGCGAAAGATTGCGGCAGCCGGTTTCCATTGACCCATCGCCACGCAGTTGCGGCCCAATTGCAGG
>DASZZK010000217.1:0-1573 GCA_035544975.1 Casimicrobiaceae bacterium
GGGCGCGCGACCAGGGCTACGCACTGGAGTCACGGTACCGACGAGTGCTGCTCGCCGCGGGTTTTAGTCGATGGCTCGGACAGCAGACGGTCAGACTACGCCGCGTCTCATCGGAGCATCCGGCACGGTACCTGCGATCTCGCGCTCGGCGGGTGCAGGTGCACAAGGGTGATGCGGCCGCGCTGAGACAATTCCTGGACTTCCTGCGCCGGCACGGCATGATCCCCGCTGAAAAGATCACCCCGCGCCGGTTGACCCCGGTTGAGCAAACGGTCCAGGCGTTCGAGCGCTACTTGCGCGATGAGCGCGCGCTGGCCGATGCGACCGTCGTCAATTACGTGCCGTTCATCCGAGGCTTCCTCGCCGATCGGTTCGGCCACGGACCGGTCACGCTCTCGCACCTGTGTGCCGGCGATGTCGTGCGATGTGTCCAACGCCAAGCGCCGCGTTTGCATCTGAAGCGAGCGAAGCTCCTGACTACCGCGTGGCGTTCCTTTCTGCGTTACTTGCGCTATCGCGGAGAGGTCACACTGGATTTGGCTGCTGCCGTGCCCATCGTGGCCAACTGGTCCATGCCATCGATCCCTCGCGCGATTGAGGCAGACCATGTCCGTCAGCTGCTGGCCAGTATCGATCGGCGCACCGCCATGGGGCGTCGCGATTACGCCATCGTGCTCCTGCTCGCACGACTGGGGTTGCGTTCAGGTGAAGTGGCCTTTCTCGAATTGGATGATCTTGACTGGAACACCGCACAGGTGAGCGTCCGAGGGAAAAGCGGACAGCGAACCGCCCTGCCCCCGCCCGCGGAGGTCGGCGCGGCGATCGCGGCGTACCTGCGCCACGGACGCCCGCGCAGGTATGAAGCGTAGTCCTTGGCCTGCGGCGTCCGGACGGGCGTTTTTAACACTGGTGTATCGCGAATTTGCTAAGATTTTTTGGTGGCGAGGGACAGAATCGAACTGTCGACACTACGATTTTCAGTCGTATGCTCTACCAACTGAGCTACCTCGCCACACAGGAATTAGTCTAGAGGGACCAAAAATCATAGCATGCGCCTGTCGGCCAGGCCAAGCGCGCGAGCGTAGGCTCTCGCGCTCGGCAGAGCCACGCAGGCGAGCGGTCGTCAGACTGTTGCCACTTCCGCTTCGCGAGTGAGACCCAATTCGCGGCGGACGCGTTCCTCGATCGCTTTGTGAACGTCGGGATTGTCTTTCAGGAACTGCTTCGAGTTTTCGCGGCCTTGACCGAGCCGCTCGCCGCCATACGCGAACCACGCGCCGCTCTTTTCGACGATGCGCGTGTCGACGGCGAGATCGAGCAGATCGCCGGTGCGCGAGATCCCTTCGCCGTACATCATGTCGAATTCCGCCTCGCGGAACGGCGGCGCGACCTTGTTCTTCACGACCTTCACGCGCGTGCGCCCGCCCACCACGACGTCGCCGTCCTTGATGCTGGCGATGCGGCGGATGTCCATGCGCACCGAGGCATAGAACTTGAGGGCGCGGCCTCCGGTCGTCGTTTCGGGATTGCCGAACATGACGCCAATCTTCTCTCGCAACTGGTTGATGAAAAT
>DASZZK010000218.1:0-2423 GCA_035544975.1 Casimicrobiaceae bacterium
CGAAGCCGAGCACCTTGAGCGAGAGCACCGGGAATACGCACGGCATCAGATTGAGGAGCAAGCCGCCAACCAGCGCAAAAAAGATTGCGGTACCGAGCGACAAGGTGGTGTCCGCGCCGCTCGCCGGCGGCGTCAGTTTCAGTGCCGGCACGGTAAGCGCCGGGGCGGTCGATCCGGCGACAACCGTCCCGGCCAATGGAACGTCGATCGCAAGCGCCCGCCGCGCGCTCGCATCGCCCGAGACCAGAACGCCGGCGACGCGCCTGAATTCTCCGACACGCTGGCTCGCCACCGGCAAGCTCATGCTCCAGTCCGTTCCCTGATGCGTCAGCGACTGCACGCCCGAGGCTTCGATCTGTCCTTCCACATACGGAAAAAAATGCGAGCCGGCGATCGACGCCGCGCTGTCCTGCCCTACCGCAGGCGCCAAATGCAGCTCGACCGTCGAGCCGCGACCCGTCGCGGTCACGTTCCACTCGTTAGCAGGTCGCGGCAGGCTGGTCCGCGCTTTCGCGATCGCGTCGATCCAGCGCGGATCGCGCGTGACCTGCGCCGCATCGGCGATCACCGGCAAGGTCAGCGACAGATCGGCACCTTCCGGGATGCAGATCTCCTTGCACACCAGCCAATCCGCACGCGCCGACAGCGTGACAGTCTTGCCGCTCAGAAAATCGGGTACGGTGGCAATGTCGCTCAGCAGCAGGACCTCGCCCTCGTAGCCATAGTTGACCAGAGGGCCGACCGGCAGCGCGCGCGGCGCGGGCCACTGGATCGGCCCGGCCTTCAATCCCTCGGGGAGTTTCCAAGCGAGCGTGGTGGGCAGCCCCGAGTCGCCCGCGTTCTGCCAATAGGTATGCCACCCGCGCTCCATGACGAGGCGCAAGGCGACGGTGTTCGGGCGGCCCGGTATCAGCGCGCTTTGTTCGGCGACGAGCTCGGCCTCGACGTGCGCGGTACGAACCGGCGCGGCATCGGACACGCGAACGCCTCCGACCGCCATGAGAAGCGTCAGAACGAGCGCATTGAAGATCATCGAGCGCGGCATAGTAGTTACCCGGTGCGGCCTCCTAATTCGCAGGTGGTGATTGAAGCGCGATCGGCTGCTTGCGACGCTGTGATCGCTATTGCCGGTAGACTTCCCAATTCTAGCAGCCGCATGCCCCTTCATTGCCCCATCAGACCGCGCTGGACGGCGAACGTTGCGCGCGGTCCGACGAGTGGGGCCCTACTCTGACCCTACACCCCACTTATGGAAGCGTTTCTCGTATCGACGGTCGTCGTCGCGCTCGGCGAAATCGGCGATAAGACCCAGCTTCTTGCGTTAATGCTCGCCGCGCGCTTGCGCAAGCCCGTGCCCATCATCCTTGGCATCGCGGTGGCAACGCTTTTCAACCATACATTGGCCGGCCTGGCCGGCGCCTGGGTACGCGGGATCGTGCCTGCGATGTACCTCCGATGGCTGCTGGCGCTGTCTTTCCTGATCGTCGCACTTTGGGCGCTGAAACCGGACAAGATCGGCGACGATGTTCCGGTGTCTTACAGCCATCTCGGCGCGTTCATGGTGACTTTAGTCGCGTTCTTCCTGGCCGAGATCGGCGACAAGACCCAAATCGCAACGGTAATGCTGGCCGCGCGCTTCAACGATCTAGTCGCCGTCGTCGCGGGAACGACGCTCGGGATGCTGATCGCCGACGTGCCGGTGGTCCTGATCGGCAAGTTGGCGGCTAACAAAATACCGTTCAAGGCGGTGCGCATCGTTGCCGCGGGGTTGTTTGCGCTGCTCGCTGTTCTCACCCTGGTTGCAAGCTGACGATCTCTCGAACCGCAGTCGAAGGTGGGAAGAGGCGCTGCCGGTATAATTGACTGTTTCCCGAACGAGCCAGACCAAGCAGCATGCAACCGTACCGCCCCGCCGATATCGAAGCCGCCACGCAGGCGCATTGGGCCTCGCGCAAGGCGTTTCTTGCCACCGAAACGTCGTCGGCACCCAAGTTTTTTTGCGTCTCGATGCTGCCTTATCCGTCCGGCAAGCTGCATATGGGCCACGTGCGCAATTACACCATCAACGACATGATGTACCGGTATTTGCGCATGAACGGAAAGAACGCGCTGATGCCGATGGGATGGGACGCATTCGGACTGCCGGCCGAGAACGCGGCGATGAAAGCCGGCGTCGCGCCGGCGAAGTGGACATACGAAAACATCGCCTACATGAAGCGGCAGTGCCAGGCGATGGGCTGGGCGATCGACTGGTCGCGCGAGTTCGCGACCTGCACGCCCTCGTACTATCGATGGAATCAGTGGCTGTTCCTGAAGATGCTCGAGAAAGGAATCGCCTACCGCAAGAGCGGCATCGTCAACTGGGACCCGGTCGACCAGACCGTGCTCGCCAACGAGCAGGTGATTGACGGCAATGGCTGGCG
>DASZZK010000219.1:0-3542 GCA_035544975.1 Casimicrobiaceae bacterium
GTTTGCGCACCGCCGCTATCATCGACGCCGGCAGCAGCAACTCGAAGCTTGTCGTCTCGGCTCGCAGAAGAAGAAAGTTGGCCAGCATCCGCCCTTTGGGCGAGCACCATGCGGAATACTGCGCCGTGCCAACGGCCAAGGCGGCAACGTCGCTGGTGAATTGTCCCTGCAGGAAGGCCGCTGCATCCGGTCCCGCAACCCGCATCACCGCGAGCGGCGTCAAGTCGCAGACCACCGCCGCGTCGCGCGCGGCAGCGAGCTCTTCCTCGGGCGCGGAAAAGCGGGAGACGGCGTCATCGTCGAACGCCGCACCACGGCTAGCGAGAAATTCGGGCCAGGAAGTCATGATTCGAGGATACCCCAAGCTCGCGCTGCAATGGGGCGAGCAGAACGAGCTCAACCGGTGCTCGCGCAGCATCCGCTTCCGCGATGCGCTGGTGACGTCCGGCCCCATGCTGTGCAACGACATCGATCTCGGGCCGGCGCCCGCGGACCAGGTGGCCGCCTGCGTGCCGTATGCCGATCGCGCCCAAGCGCGCTTCGTGCTCCGGCCCGCGGAAGCGTGCGCGCGGTGAGGCGCGGGAGAAGAGCCCGCGCGGTGTGCGCGGGAGAAGAGCCTGTCGCACCCGGAATCGTCAAAAAGTGTGTTAAAATCGAACGTTAGCTTGGATTGCCGCATTTAGAACCTCGCCGCAATCCGAGGAATTCGCAGATCCGCCGATTCAGGGTGCCCCGCGACATAACGCCGTCGCAGGGCCCGGTTGCGGATCGAGGCTCAACCCTGAAAGGAACGAAGCAATGTCGGTCACGATGCGTCAAATGCTGGAGGCTGGCGTCCATTTCGGGCACCAGACGCGATACTGGAATCCGAAGATGGCGGACTTCATCTTCGGCCAGCGCAACAAGATTCACATCGTCAACCTCGAAAAGACCTTGGCGATGTATCAGGACGCGATGAAGTACGTTCAAAAACTCGCGTCCAACCGCGGCACCATCCTGTTTGTCGGCACCAAGCGCCAGGCGCGTGAAATCGTCGCCGAGGAAGCACAGCGCGCCGGCATGCCCTTCGTCGATCATCGCTGGCTCGGCGGCATGCTGACCAATTTCAAGACGGTCAAGGTGTCGATCAAGCGGCTGAAGGACCTCGAGACGATGGGTCAGGACGGCACGTTCGAAAAGATGAGCAAGCGCGAAGCGTTGACGCTGCAGCGGGAGATGGAGAAGCTGACCCGAAGCCTGGGCGGCATCAAGGAGATGAACGCGCTGCCCGACGCCCTGTTCATCATCGACGTCGGATACCAGAAAATCGCGGTGACCGAAGCGAACAAGCTGTCGATTCCGATCGTGGGGGTGGTCGATACCAACCATTCGCCCGATGGCATCGCCTACGTGATCCCCGGCAACGACGACTCGAGCCGCGCCATAAGGTTGTACGCGCGTGGCGTCGCCGATGCGATCCTCGAAGGCAAGAGCCAGGTCATACAGGAGATCGTGCAGACCGAGGAATTCGTCGAGGTCTCGGGAGACGAGGCGGCGGCATTGCGTTGAAGGGCGAAGCCTCGCCCGAGGCGCGCCCAAAATTTTTTTGCCCGCCACAGTAACGGCGGTGCGCGAACACGACGTGGAGTAAACAAGTAATGGCGGACGTTACCGCAAGCATGGTGATGGAACTGCGCGGCCGAACCGGGCTGGGCATGATGGAATGTAAGAGGGCATTGACGGAAACCAGCGGCGACCTGGGCAAGGCGGAGGAGCTGCTGCGCATCAAGAGCGGCGCCAAAGCGTCCAAAGCCGCGGACCGCGTCGCGACCGAAGGGCTGATCGGCGCGACCATCGCCGCCGACGGCAGATCCGCGGCGATGGTCGAGCTCAACTGTGAGACCGATTTCGTCGCCCGCAATAAGGATTTTGTCGACTTTGCGCGCAAGCTGGCGCAGCTCGTGGTCGACGCCAACCCGGCCGACGTCGCCGCGTTGACGGCGATGCCGCTTGGCGGAACGACGGTCGAGTCCGCGCGTCAGGCATTGGTCCAGAAGCTGGGAGAGAACATCTCCATTCGTCGACTGGTGCGAGTGACGTCGCCGGAGCACCTCGCTCAGTACCTGCACGGCGGCGGACGCATCGGCGTTACGGTCGCCTACACGGGCGCCGACGAGCAAACCGGCAAGGACCTTGCCATGCATGTCGCCGCGTCCGCCGCGCCGGGCGCGGTGCGCCCGGTGTGCGTATCGCGCGAGCAGGTTCCCAAAGAGCTGATCGAAAAGGAGCGAGCGATTTTCAGTGCGCAGGCCGCCGAATCGGGCAAGCCTCCCGAAATCGTTGCTAAGATGGTCGACGGCCGGATCAACAAGTTTCTGGCCGAAGTGACGCTCCTCGGCCAGCCCTTCGTGCGCGATCCCGAGCAGACAGTCGAGAAGTACCTGAAGTCCAAGGGCGCGACGGTCAAGAGCTTTACGCTATTCGTGGTCGGCGAGGGGCTCGAGAAAAAGAAAGACGACTTTGCCGCCGAAGTGGCGGCGATGGCAAAGGCCTGATTGCAGCGCCTCATGAGCACGCCCATCATCGCGCCCCTGCCGAGCAAGCCGGCCGCACGCACCGAGCCGGCGTACAAACGCGTGCTGCTCAAGCTTTCGGGCGAAGCACTCATGGGCGACGACGCGTACGGCATCAATCGCGAAGTCATCGATCGCATCGTCGCCGAAATCGGCGAAGTGGTCCGGCTCGGGGTGCAGATCGCCGTGGTCATCGGCGGCGGGAATATTTTCCGCGGCGTGGCGCCGGGCGCGGCGGGGATGGACCGCGCAACCGCCGATTACATGGGAATGCTGGCGACGCTCATGAACGCGCTGGCGCTGCAGGACGCGATGCGTCGTGCAGGGCTTGTCTCGCGGGTGCAGTCGGCGCTTTCGATCGAACAGGTCGCCGAGCCGTACATCCGCGGCAAGGCGCTGCGCTATCTCGAGGAAAACAAGATCGTCATTTTTGCCGCCGGCACCGGCAATCCTTTTTTTACCACCGACACGGCGGCGGCGCTGCGCGGGCGCGAGATGGGCGTCGACATTGTGTTGAAGGCAACCAAGGTCGATGGCGTCTATACCGCCGATCCGAAAAAGGATCCGTCGGCCAAGCGATATCGGAGCCTCACCTTCGACGAAGCGATGGTCAAGAACCTCAAAGTGATGGACGCGACCGCGCTCGCACTCTGCCGCGATCAGAACATGCTGCTCAAGGTCTTCAGTATCTTCGCGCCGGGGGCGTTGAAGCGCGTGGTCATGGGCGAGGACGTGGGCACGCTGGTGCATTGCTAGCAGCGCCGCAGGTGCGAATGCATTCGTGCGCTGTATCTGGTCGAGCCGGCCGCATGGATTCGGCACTACGCGCTCAGGAGCTGAGATGATTGCAGACGTCAAGAAATCCGCCGAGCAGAAAATGCAGAAGTCGGTGGAAGCGCTGAAAGTCGATCTAGGCAAGGTCCGCACCGGACGGGCGCACACCGGATTGCTCGACCACCTCAGGGTCGACTATTACGGGTCGATGATGCC
>DASZZK010000220.1:0-2409 GCA_035544975.1 Casimicrobiaceae bacterium
GATACGATTGCCGCGCGCGGCGGTACCTACTGCGGGATCGCCCTCGCGCCCCTGTCGGTCTCCGACACGACATTGCATCAGTTGCATGGCCAGGGCTTCCGCGGTCTTCGCTTCAACTTCATGAAGCATCTCGGCAGTGCGACGCCGATCGAGGAAATCATCAAGCTGACGGCTCGCCTCGCCGCCCTGGAGTGGCATCTGCAAGTCCATTTCGACAGCGGCTTGCTCGAGGAACTGGCGCCGTGGCTCCTGCGCTCCTCGACCCCCGTGGTTATCGATCACATGGCCAGGATCGATGCGTCGCGAGGCGTCGAGCAGCCGGCGTTCCGCGCGCTGTGCCGATTGATGGACGACCACCGTATGTGGGTGAAGGTCAGCGGTAGCGATCGCATCTCACGTCAGGGTCCCCCGTACTCTGACGCCATTCCCTACGCGCGTTCGCTCGTCGAGCGGTTCGGCGATCGAACCTTGTGGGGAACCGACTGGCCGCATCCCAACCATAACCACGTGCCCGACGACGGCGTGTTGGCCGAGTTGCTCGGCCAGATCGCCCCATCCGAAAGGCTAAGGCAGGCGCTTCTCGTCGAGAACCCGCAACGCCTCTATCGATTTCCGGTGTCGCTTGAAACCGAAACACGGTCCGCAGCGGCGAGCTGAAAAAGATCCCATGAAAAAGCGCCTCGCCGACAAGATTGCCATTGTGACCGGCGCCGGCTGCGTCGGCCCCGGGTGGGGCAACGGCCGTGCCACTGCGTTCAGGTTCGCAGAGGAAGGAGCAAAGATCTTCGCGGTGGACCGCGACCTCGTTCGGCTCGAGGAGACGCTGTCACGCGTGCGGGAAATCGGCGGCATCATCGAGCCTTTCTGCTGCGACATGACCGACAGCGCTGCGGTGGCGCGGATGGTCGCCGCCTGCACCGACACCTGGGGTGGCTTGCATGTGCTGGTGAACAATGTCGGCGGGTCCGCGCCGGGCGGTCCGGCGGAGATGTCCGAAGAGGTATGGGATGCGCAGGTCGACCTCAATCTCAAAAGCGTTTTCCTCGCATGCAAACACACGCTGCCGATCATGGAGCGATACCGAGGCGGCGCCATAGTGAACATCGCCTCGACGTCCGGCTTGCGTTGGACGGGCTCGGCCCAGGTCGCGTACGCTGCGACCAAGGCCGGCGTCATTCAGTTATCGCGCGTGGTCGCGGTGCAATACGCGGGCAAGGGGATTCGCGTCAACACGGTGGTGCCGGGGCAGCTGCACACTCC
Organism: Casimicrobiaceae bacterium; assembly: GCA_035544975.1. Lineage (GTDB taxonomy): Bacteria > Pseudomonadota > Gammaproteobacteria > Burkholderiales > Casimicrobiaceae > PALSA-1003. The sequence continues at coordinate 1,261 of DASZZK010000220.1, forward strand.
CATGGTGGAGGCGCGGCTGGCGCGGCAGCGAGCCAGCGGCGACGTCGAGGCGCTCTTGCGGCAGCGGCAGGCGCGGATCCCACTGGGCTTCATGGGGGACGGCATGGACACGGCCAACGCAGCGCTCTTCCTGGCCTCCGACGAAGCACGGTTCATCACCGGAGCCGAACTGGTGGTCGACGGCGGCATGACGATTCGCTGCGATTGAAACACCATCGGCGCCTTTACAAATCGCTGTCCGCGGCCCTGCGCTTAACGTTCACGAAAGAGCATACATGTTGAGAAAACTTCCGATGATGCTTGTGGCCGGGCTGGCGCTGATCGCGGGCGCTGTCTTCGCCCAAGGCGGCGCCCCCGTCAAGATCGTCATCGCGTTTCCGCCGGGAGGGCCGGTCGATTTCGTGGCGCGCATCCTGGCCCAGGGTCTTGGCGAGGAGCTCGCGCTATCGGTGATCGTCGAAAACCGTCCCGGTGCGAACGGCGCGATCAGCGCGCAGGCGGTCGCGAAGTCAGCGCCGGACGGCTCGACGCTGTGGTTCACCAGTGCCGGCGCCGCGGTGATGAATCCCGCTCTTTACGACAACCTGACCTATGACGTGCAACGCGATTTCGCGCCCGTGTCGCTCGTGGTCAACAACGTCGAGGTGCTGGTCGTAAACCCCACGAATCCTGCGACCAGCGTCACCGACCTCGTCGCGCAGTCCAAGCAGAGCCCGAATCCATTTGCGATTGCGTCATCGGGGATCGGCAGCATGCCGCATCTGGCGATGGAACTGCTGGCCGATTCGAGCGGTGCCAAGCTGATGCACGTCCCGTACAAGGGGGCAGCGCCCGCGATCACCGATGTCATGGGCGGGCAAGTGAGCGGATTCTTCGGCGATATTCCGGGGCTGATCGGATTCATCAGGGGCGGCAGGCTCAAGCCGCTGGGTATCGCGGCGCCGTCGCGGCATCCGTTGCTGCCGGAGGTACGCACCTTGGACGAACAGGGCATCCACGGCGTCGAATCGAACAACTGGTATGCGTTGTTTGCGCCGGCAAAGACGCCGCCCGCGCGCATCGAACAACTCAACGCGGCCGTGCGCCGCGTTTTGACGTCCGAGTCATACCGAAAGAGATTGCTCGAGTCCGGCGCGGAACCGGTGCCGT
>DASZZK010000221.1:0-8884 GCA_035544975.1 Casimicrobiaceae bacterium
GGCTGCCGCCAACCACCGTCACGAAGCTCGGGCAAAAACCGTTGACGCAGGAAAAATCCTTGTTGCAAGAGCTCTGATCGATGGTGCGCTTGCGTCCGAACTCGGTCTCCACCGGCGCGACCGAGACACAATTCGACTTCACGCCGCAGTCGCCGCAGCCTTCGCACACCAGCTCGTTGATGACCACCCGCTTGGCGGGATCCGGGTACTTGCCGCGCTTGCGGCGGCGGCGCTTTTCCGCGGCGCAGGTTTGATCGTAGAGCAGAACGGTGACGCCGGAAGTATCGCGCAAGCCGCGCTGCACGCGGTCCAGCTCGTCGCGATGGTGGATCTCGATACCGGAAGCGAAATACCCGGACGGATATTTTTCCGGCTCGTCGGTGACGACGACGATCTTTTTCACGCCCTCGGCCGCGACCTGCCGCGCGATGTCGGCCGGCGAGAGCGGTCCGTCGACCGGCTGCCCGCCGGTCATCGCCACCGCGTCGTTATAGAGGATCTTGTAGGTGATGTTGACGTTGGCCGCGACCGACGCTCGGATGGCGAGACTGCCGGAGTGATAGTAGGTGCCGTCGCCGAGATTGGCGAAGATGTGCTTTTCGTTGGTGAACTGGGCCTGCCCGATCCATGGCACGCCTTCGCCGCCCATGTGGGTGAAGGTCGAGGTCGACCGATCCATCCAGATCGCCATCACGTGGCAGCCGATGCCCGCGGTCGCGCGGCTGCCCTCGGGGACCTTGGTCGACGTATTGTGCGGGCACCCCGAACAGAAATACGGAATGCGCTGCAGGCTGATCTTGGGCTTGGCCAGCGCCGCTTCCTTGGCGTTGATGAAAGCCACGCGACTACGCACTTTTTCCATGGTGCGCGGATGCAGGTCCATTTTTTCGATGCGCTGCGCGATGACGCGCGCGACCATCGCCGGCGTCAGCTCGGAAGTGGCGGGCAGCAGCCAGTCGCCGTGCGGACGCATCCACTCGCCCTTTTCGTCGAACTTGCCGACCACGCGCGGACGCACGTCGGTGCGCCAGTTGTAGAGCTGCTCCTTCAACTGGTATTCGACGATCTGGCGCTTTTCCTCGACCACCAGGATTTCTTCCAGGCCTTCGGCGAAGTGACGCACGCCCTCGGGCTCGAGCGGCCACGGCATCGCCACCTTGAACACGCGAATCCCAATCTCCGCCGCGTCGTCGTCGGTGATGCCCAGGTCCTCGAGCGCCTGACGCACGTCCATGTAGCTCTTGCCGCTGGTGATGATGCCAAGCCGCGCGGGCTTGCCGCCCGGGCGCGCACCAATGACGATGCGGTTCAGCTGATTGGCGCGGCAGTAATCCAGCGCCGCGTAGATCTTGTAACCGTGCATCCGCGCTTCGGTGTCGAGAAATCCATCGGGCCAGCGGATAGAAATGCCGTCCGGCGGGAATGGAAAATCGTCGGGCGTGATCAGCTTGACGCGGTCGAGATCGATATAAACCGACGCCGAGCTTTCGACGGTGTCGGACACGCACTTGAAGCCGACCCACAGTCCCGAGTAGCGGCTCATCGCCCAGCCATGCAGGCCGAGGTCGATGATTTCCTGCACCGACGAGGGATACAGCACCGGCATCATGGCGGCCGAGAACTGGTGGTCGGATTGATGCGGGAGCGTCGACGATTTCGCCGCATGATCGTCGCCGGCGAGCACCAGCACGCCGCCATGCTTGGACGTGCCGGCAAAGTTGGCGTGCTTGAACACGTCACCGCAGCGATCGACCCCGGGGCCCTTGCCGTACCACATGGCGAACACGCCGTCGTACTTGGCGCCGGGGTACATGTTGACCTGCTGGCTGCCCCAGATCGCGGTCGCGGCCAAGTCCTCGTTCAATCCCGGCCGGAACTGGATGTGCGCCTTCGAAAGAAACTTTTCCGCGCTCCAGAGCGATAGGTCGAGCGCGCCCAGCGGTGAGCCGCGATAGCCGGAGACGAAGCCGGCCGTATTCAGTCCGGCCAGCACGTCGCGCTGGCGCTGTAGCATCAACAGGCGCACCAGCGCCTGAACGCCCGTCACATAGACGCGGCCGGACTCGAGCTGATATTTGTCGTCGAGAGTGACGTCACGCAGCGCGTGCGCGCTGCCGGAAGGAGGGGCCATCGAACGGACTCCAAAAATTTTGTTTCTGGATTGCGCGGTCACCGGGTACGGGCCGCCACCACGTGGCCGCCGATTGTGTCGGCGACCCGTTACGAGGCGCGGATTCTACGCTTTAGACCCCGGTGCGGCAAATGCGTTGCCGGCGCGCCGAAGCGTCGCGCTCCGTGACGTGCCAAGTGCGCACTAGCGACGGCACAAAAGCTTGAATCGACTCGATTTGCCCTCATAGTTGGCTTTGTGGGAAGTACTCCACGGATGCCAGAACTGGCTCTTTCGACCAACCGGACAGGGCTTGTCGCCCTGGATTTCAATGTCATCGCGTAATCCGACGGATTGGATGTGGTCGCAGGCCTGCGAGTTGATCGAGCGGGCCGAGCGCATGCACCGGCAGTTTTTCCGCTTGATCTCGTCCGAGCGGACGCAGGCCGTATGGGAGCCGCCGATCGATGTGTTCGAAGACGAGCATGAAGTCACGATCGTCATCGCATTGCCCGGAGTGCCGGCCGCGCGCATCGAGGTGAGCGACGAAGCGGGTGCTTTGGTGGTGCGCGCGGAGCGGCGGCTTCCTCTTGCCGATTCGCTCTACGCGGTGCGCCAGCTCGAAATCCCCTATGGCTACTTCGAGCGGCGCATCCCTCTCCCGGGCGCACGTCTGGAAGCCGCGACACAGGAGTTGGTGAACGGGTGCCTGATCTTGAGGCTTCGCAAGACCGGCTGGATGGGACAGTCATGAACGAAGAGACGACCGCAAGCTCGCCGGTCAGCGCCGACGCAGGCCCCCGTATCGAGGTCGCCGCATCCGCGGGAGAGTCGAGGCATGAAGGCGCGCGCCGTCCGTTGCCCGAAGACGCCCTGATCATCCTGCCGGTGCGCAACGTCGTCCTGTTCCCGGGCATGGTTTTGCCGCTCACCGTGGGCCGGGAGCGCTCGCGTGCAGCGGCGCAGGAAGCCGCGCGGCTGCAGCGCCCGATCGGCATCCTTCTTCAAAGCAAGGCCGACGTCGAAGAGCCGGGCCCCGACGATTTGCACTGGGTCGGCACAACCGCGAACGTATTGCGTTACGTCACGGCCCCCGACGGGCTGCATCACGCGATCTGCCAGGGGCTGAAGCGCTTCCGCGTGCTGCAGTTTCTGGAGGGTTATCCGTTTCCCGTCGCACGTGTCGAGCTCATCGACGAGCCCGATACGTCCGACCCGGAGATCGAAGGCCGCGCCCACAACTTGAAGCAGCGTGCGATCGAAATCCTGCAGTTGCTGCCGCAGGTGCCCGAAGAGATGGTCGTCGCGCTGCAAAGTGTCGAGGGTCCCGCGCGCCTCGCGGATTTGATCGCCGGCCTGATGGACATCGGCGCCGAGGAAAAGCAGGCGCTCCTGGAGACGTTCGACCTCAAGGCGCGGCTGGACAAGCTGCTCGAGCTGTTGTCCCGCCGCATCGAAGTGCTCAAGGTCTCGCGCGAGATCGACGAGCGCACCAAGGAATCGATCGGCGATATGAACCGCAAGCACCTGTTGCGCGAGCAGATGCGCACGATCCAGAAGGAGCTCGGCGAAGGGGACGAGGGCGCGACGGAGATCGCCGAGCTGGAGAAGGCGATCGCCGACGCCAAGATGCCCGAGGAGGTGGAAAAGCACGCGCGAAAGGAGTTGAAGCGCCTCGAGCGCATGCCCGAAGCCGCCGGCGAGTATTCGATGGTGCGCACGTATCTCGAATGGCTGATCGAGCTGCCCTGGGCGGCTGACCCGCAAACGGAAATCGACATTGCCGAGGCGCGGCGCATCCTCGACGAGGACCATTACGGGCTCGACAAGATTAAGAGGCGCATTCTCGAGTACCTCGCGGTGCGGAAGCTCAATCCATCGGGCAAGAGCCCGATCCTGTGCTTCGTCGGCCCGCCCGGCGTGGGCAAGACCTCGCTCGGTCAGAGCATCGCCAGGGCGACCGCGCGCAAGTTCGTGCGCGTGAGCCTGGGCGGCACCCACGACGAAGCGGAGATTCGCGGCCACCGGCGCACCTACATCGGTGCGCTGCCGGGCAACATCATCCAGAACCTGCGCAAGGCGGGGACGCGCAATTGCGTCATGATGCTCGACGAAGTCGACAAGCTCGGCGCGGGCGGCTTTCACGGCGACCCGTCGTCGGCGTTGCTCGAAGTGCTCGACCCGGAGCAGAACTCGACCTTCCGCGACAACTATCTGGGAGTGCCGTTCGACCTGTCGGGGGTGATGTTCATCTGCACCGCTAACGTCCTCGACACGATCCCCGGGCCGCTGCGCGACCGCATGGAAATCATCCAGCTCCCGGGGTACACCGCACGGGAAAAGCTGCAGATCGCTCGGCGCTATCTCCTTCCCAGGCAGCTCGCGGCCAACGGTCTGAAGGCGGAGCAATGCGAGATCAGCGACCAAGCCCTGGCGACGATCATCGATGACTACACCCGCGAGGCGGGCGTGCGCAACCTCGAGCGCGAGATCGGCAATGTATTGCGTAACGTCGCAGTGCGCATCGCCGAGGGCAGCGCGCAGCAGGTGAAGATCGGCCCCGACGACCTCGCGGCGATTCTCGGTCCGCGCAAATTCGAGGCCGACGTTGCGATGCTCAGCGGCGTGCCGGGGGTTGCGACAGGGCTCGCGTGGACGCCGGTGGGCGGAGATATCCTGTTCATCGAAGCCGCGCGCATGCCGGGCGCGGGCAAGCTCATCCTGACCGGGCAGCTCGGCGAAGTGATGAAGGAGAGCGCTCAGGCCGCGCTGTCGCTGGTCAAGGCGCGCTCGCGCGAGCTCGGCATCGAGCCGGAAGCGCTCGAAAAATCCGACATACACGTGCACGTCCCGGCCGGCGCGACGCCCAAGGACGGACCGAGCGCGGGAGTGGCGATGTTCGTCGCGCTCGCCTCGCTTCTGACCGCGCGTCCGGTGCGCAGCGATGTCGCGATGACGGGCGAGATCTCCTTGCGCGGGCTCGTGCTGCCGATCGGTGGCGTCAAGGAAAAGGTGCTCGCCGCGCTGCGCGCGGGGATAGGGACGGTAATCCTGCCGGCGCGCAACCGCCGCGACCTCGAGGAAATTCCTTCCGACGCGCGCGACAAACTCGAGTTCGTATGGGTCGAGCGGGTCGACGACGCGCTCGCCACCGCGTTGTCGCCTATGGTGGCGGCTTAGGAAGTCTGCAAGAAGATTTAACGCCTGTTGCCGGTGCCTGGAAGGAACGCAGTATCGTGCGAAGCATCGGCGACGCATCGAGGTTAGAATGCGCGGCGCCTCTTCGAGTCCATCATGCCCGACACGCTTCCCTGCATCGAAATCGAAACCGCGTCCAACCCGACCGCCAGCGTCATCTGGCTGCACGGTCTCGGCGCCGACGGCAACGATTTCGTGCCGATCGTGCCCGAGCTCAAGATCCCGGCCACGCTCGCGTTGAGGTTTGTGTTTCCGCACGCGCCGGTGCGCAAGGTGACGATTAATAACGGCGTCGCCATGCGCGCGTGGTACGACATCGCCGCCGCGGATCTGAACAGCCGCGCCGATATGGCCGGTGTCCGGCAGTCGCAGGCACAGCTCGAAGCGCTGATCGCGCGCGAAAGAACGCGCGGCATCGCGGCGTCGCGAATCGTGCTCGCCGGCTTTTCGCAAGGTGGCGTGATCGCGCTGCACACCGCCCTCCGCCACCAGGAACGGCTGGCGGGAGTAATCGCGCTGTCGACGTATCTGGTCAATGCAGACAGGCTGGCCGAGGAAGCGGCGGCGGTCAATCGCGATCTGCCGATCTTCATGGCCCACGGTACCGCCGACCCGGTGGTGCGCTTCGAGTGGGGCGACGCCTCGCGCCGCGCGCTCGTCGCCGCTGGCTATCGCGTCGACTGGCACACCTACCGGATGGAGCACTCGGTGTGCATGGAGGAGATCGAGGCGATCGGTATCTGGCTGGACGACACGCTCGCGGCTAAATGAATGGTTATGTCGACCCAACTCTACCGCGTGCGCATCCTCAAACGCGCGCCGTCGTCATCGATGACTCGGAATCCGAGCCGCGCGTAGAGCCGCTGCGCGGGATTGCATCGCAGCACCCGCAGCTCGACATAGCGATCGGAGTCGCGCGCAAGCGCCACCACGGCGGTAATGATCGCCGTGCCGACACCGTGATTGCGGTGAGGGCCCATAAGCTCGATGTCGCGCAGAAAAATCTTGCGCCAGTGGCGCGTCAGGCTGATGCGGCCCACGTCGCGGAGCACCGTTCCACCACGCACGATCACTGCCTGGCGCTCCGGCGCGTAGTTCGCAGCGAAATGTGCGCGCTGCCATTCCTCGTCCCAGCCCCAGGTCTGGTCGACGTAAGCGCCCATGGCGTTGCGATGCAGCGCGAACAGGAAATCCTCGTCCTTGGGCTGCGCTCCGCGCAGCACCCAGCCGCGAAACGCGCGCGCGTCGGCGAGCGCCTCGGTCAACGGTTCAATCCACCCGGCTGCCACGGGAGGGAGACGACGATGACGAGGAAGATGAGGACGACGGAGAGGAGGAGGGCGCCCGTGCCGGCTTTCCCTTGGGCTTGATACCGCGCTGCGCGAGCGCATCGCGAAGCAGGAACTCGATTTGTGCGTTGACGCTGCGCAGCTCGCTTTGGGCGAGCCGCTCCATCTCGTTCCAGATGACGGGATCGAGCCGGAGCAGAAAAGCTTTCTTCTCGGCCATGCTAGGACTGGGGTGCCGACGCGCGGCGCCGATCGCCTCTCACGTCAGTGGGGCGTTCGAAACCGCAAATAGAATAATGCTTGCCATGCCACGGTGGCGGCGATAAATCCGCCGAGGACAGTCCACAACAGCGTGGCGGGCAGCTGCGGCGGGACGCTCGTGTTCGCTTCGAGAATCGTGTAATGCAGAGCGGCGATGAAGAGGACTAGCAGGCATCCGAGCCAGCCGCCGAACGCTTCGAGAGCGGCCAGCGTCTCGCCGCGTCGAGCGGGCGCGAGCCAGTAATCGCGATTCGGCAGCTTGACGCCGCGCGACATGACGTGTGGCAACCACGCGATCGAAGCAACGATGAACATCGGAAACAAGGTTCCGAATCCGAGGATGAACAGCGCGTAACCGTCGCGGCTCATCCAGGCGTTGGTCTGCCCGGCGGCGCCGAAATGCGCGGCCACGCGCGGCGGCAATTGTCCGATGGTGCCGACGATGAAGGCGACGCCGGCGATCAGCAGGGTGACAAAAAGCACAAGAGAAAGACGTTGCATGAACGGCTCCGCGTATCGAGTCGTGGTTCACACCGGCGTCGTTGCCGGCGCCTGTGCGATCAGAAGGTCCGCTTGCCGGGCCGGCCGGCAAACACGGCCAGCGCGAGACCCAGCGCGGCGCCAAGCGCCAGGCCGACGGGGCTGTTGCCGAGCGCGGTTCCCACCGCGGTGCCTGCGCTCGCGCCGACTGCGGTCCAAATGCCAGGATTTCTCGCTCGCGGAAAAATCATGATGGGCTCCTGTCCGAAGGTAGTGGATTAGTGATATAGCGTGCCGGTATTGATCACCGGTTGAACCTCGCTCTCGGCGCAAAGCACGGTCATCAGGTTGCTGACCATCGCCGCCTTCCGCTCGTCGTCCAGCTCGACGACTTTCTTTTCCGACAATTCCCTGAGGGCCATCTCGACCATCGACACCGCGCCATGGACGATCTTCTGCCGCGCGGCGATGATCGCTTCGGCCTGCTGCCGGCGCAGCATCACCTGCGCGATTTCGGGCGCATAGGCGAGATGCATCAGCCGCGCTTCGTCGACGACGACGCCGGCTTTGGCGAGCCGCTGCGTGAGCTCCATGACCAGCGCGCGGGAAATGAGGTCGCTGCCGCCGAGTAGCGTCGGCTCGACCACCCCTCCGGGCTCGACGTCGCCGTGATCGTAGGCAAACGATGACGCCAGATGGCGCACCGCGGCCTCGCTTTGCAGCTTGACGTAATTCTCATAGTTGTCGACATCGAAGCTTGCCTTGGCGGTGTCGTCGACGCGCCACACGACGACCGCCGCGATCTCGATCGGGTTGCCCCGCTTGTCGTTGACCTTCAGCCGCTCGCCGTTCAGGTTGCGCGCGCGGAGCGATACCTTGCGTCGCGTGTAGAACGGGTTGGTGCCTCGCAGTCCCGCCACTCGCGTCGTGCCCCGATAGCTGCCGAACAATTGCAGCAGCGCGGCCTCGTTCGGCTGCAAGGTGTAGAGCCCCGACAAGAACAGCAGCCCGGCGATAAACAGCAGAACAAAAATGACGATGGTCGTCACCAGCCCGGTGACCGAGCCCGAGCGCCCGTAAGCCACGCCCTGAAACAGCTGCCACAGCCCGAAGACGACCAGCGTCAGGCCGATGGCCAGGACCATGAAGCCGTTCCAGGTCGTGATCGGCCGTTCTTCGTGCGTGCTTTTGATTTCCCGAATGCGTTCCATCTTGAGTCCTCCACGACGCTCAAGCCGGTGCGGCCATGGGCGATATGGAAATGATATCACAACAATATCGGACGCTGTCAAGGACTTTGTGCACGGGCGTATCGAGCGCAAAAAAAGCGGACGGGGTCGCCGTCCGCTTGGGGATCGACACGCGGGAGAGGCTCCCGTGGTCGTGTTGCCTTCGTACTAACGCTGGTTTGGATCCAATCGGGTCAGCCGAGGTCGACCGGCACGAAAATGCGCGCGTCGTCGCGCTGGATCAAGAGCGCCACCGTCTTGCCGGACTTGGCCACCAGCTCCTTGAGCTGAGCGGGAGACTTCACCGGCGTATTGTT
>DASZZK010000222.1:0-2253 GCA_035544975.1 Casimicrobiaceae bacterium
CGCGAGCAATTGCTGTCGAATTTCGCGCAGCGCACGCCGGCGGGTCCGGTGCTGAGCCCCGATGATGTCGCGGGGGCGGTCTACCTGTTATGCCTGCCCGAGGCGGCGATGATCAATGGTCACACGCTGGTCGTCGACGGCGGCTTTTGCATCTCGGGTTGATGAGCGCGCAAATAACATGGCGATGACGCAGGACTCGGGTCTCGGCGGCAAGGTCGCGATCGTGACCGGCGGCAGCCGCGGCATCGGCCGGGCGATCGTCGAGGTGCTGGCGGCCGAGGGTGCCGATGTGACGCTCTTCTATCGCGATCAGATCGCGGCGGCGCAGGAAGTGGTTGCCGCCGCGCAATCGGCGTCGCTAAGCGTCGGATCGGAACAAGTCGACGTGCGCGACAGCAAGGCTTGCGCCGCCGCCGTCGATCGGCTCGCTGAACGCGCCGGCAGAATCGATATTCTGGTGAACAACGCGGGCATGATTCGCGACAACCAGCTGGCGGCGATGGATGACGAGGATGTTTCGCTGGTGCTCGACACCAATGTCGGCGGCGTGTTCAACGTCACGCGCGCCGTGGTGCCGCATATGATCGTGCAGCGCGCCGGCAAGATCATCAACATTTCGTCGGTCGCGGGCGAGAAGGGCGGGCGCGGACAGACGAATTACGCGGCGAGCAAGGGAGCGGTCAATGCGTTCACGCGCGCGCTGGCGGTCGAGCTGGCGCCGCGCAAGATCACCGTCAACTGCGTTGCGCCGGGCGTGATCGAGACCGAAATGTCTGAGGCCGTGCGCGACATGGCGGGCGAAACGGTCAAGGCGCGGATCCTGCTCAAGCGCTACGGTAAGCCGGAGGAAGTTGCCTACGCCGTCTGGTTCCTCGCCTCGCGTTACGCGGATTATGTGACAGGTCAGGTCATTGGTGTCGATGGCGGTTTTAAAATGGAATGATGAGTGGAATAACGAGTGGAATAACGAGTGGAGCGAATAGCATGACGCAAACGGAAGTTACCAAGGAAGAAATCATGGCGGTCTATCCCAAGGTCGCCGAGACGATGGCCGATGCGCTCGGCTGCGACGTAGAAGATGTCAAGGTCGACGTGTCGCTGATCGAAGGCCTGGACGCGGAATCGATCGATTTTCTGGACATGGTCTTTCGACTCGAGCGCGCGTTCAAGATCAAGATTCCGCGCGGCAAGATCGTGGAGAATGCACGCGGCGATTTGCCTGAAGCCGAGTTCGAGCAAAAAGGCGTCGTCACCGAAAAGGGAATGGCGCAGCTTCGATCGTATCTGTCGGAGATCCCCGCCGAGCGCTTCAAGACGCCGATGAAAGTCGCCGACATCCCGCGGCTGTTCACGCCGGAGACGTTCTGCAAGCTGGTAGTGCATGCGCAGCGGGAAGCGCAGCCCGCGGCTTGATCGCGCCGGCGGCATACCCCTTGCATGAGGCGCATTTTTCCGCGTTCTCATTCGTCGACCGCATCAGCGAATTTATCGACGGGACGCTGGCGCGCGGCTATTACTGGGTACCGCCAGCGATCCAGACCTTCCCATCGTGCCTCGTTGCCGAGGCTGTCGGTCAGCTCGCGGCGTGGGTGGCAATGAGCAAAGTGGACTTTCGCGGGCGGCCGGTGGCGGCACTGGCCACGGAAACCCGATTCTTGGGCGTGGTCCTGCCCGGTGACGTGCTTGAGCTCGCGGTTGACATCGAGGATTGCGACGACGATATGGTGGCTTACGGCGGCAGCGCGGCGGTGGAAGGCAGACGGGTGATCGAGCTCGAGCATTGCCTCGGCCCGATGCTGCCGGTCGAACAATTCGACGCGCCCGAGGCGCTGCGCGAGCGGCTCTTGCTCCTTCGCGATCAGGGTGCGCCGCGCGGGCGATTTCAAGGCGTGGATTCGCCGGAGAGCGTCGTGATCGAGCACGTGCCCGGCAAGTCCTTGCGCGCGATCCTGAACGTTCCGCGCGAGGCGACGTTCTTTGCCGACCACTTTCCGCGCAACCCGGTTTTTCCCGCGACATTGTTGCTGGACGCGCAGATCCGCGTGGCGGCGGAGTTCGTCGAAAAAAGCTGCGGGCCGCAATTTGCGAGCCCGGTTGCATCGCGCATGACCCACGTCAAGATGCGCGCCTTCATCGCTCCGGGCCAGGAGGTCGAGCTCGGGGCCACGCTTTCAAGTCAAGACGCGCTAGCCGCGCGCGTCATGCTGAGTGCACAGGTTGCCGGCAAGACGGTGGCGACCGCACGAGTGGAGT
>DASZZK010000223.1:0-1989 GCA_035544975.1 Casimicrobiaceae bacterium
ATCCGCGACGATATTACCGCGGCGCCACGCAAGGCAGAGCGGCTCGCGCTGAATTTTCTGCGCCGGCAGTCGCGAGCGGACAAGCGTGGGCCAGCCAGGACAAATCCGGGTATTGGTCCAGCACGGGTCCCGTAACTCTCAAAAGGCTCTTGATCGGCGCGCGCGGTCATTAAAGCGCTACTCCGTCTCTGGCTACACCTGTCCGATGATCGCGCCCCCGACATTCGCATCGCTTCAGGAGCACATCTTGCGCCTCGGTGACATCGAGTTCTGGCAGCCGTACCTCGCCGAGATCCTGGAGCGTCACCACCTGACCGACGCCGCGCGGCAGCCGGCAGCCGGCTTCAACGCGACGTACCCGATCTTCCTCTACGGCGATGTCGTGGTGAAGCTGTTCGGCTATTCCCGATCGTGGCGCGAGAGTCACGCGGGCGAACGCGCGGCGTATGCCTTGCTCGCGACCGACCCCGACATCGCGGCGCCCAGGCTGCTGGCCGAGGGGCAGTTGTACGACGATGTCGACGCGGCGTGGCCCTATCTGGTCACCACACGAATGTCCGGCGTCTCCTGGCGCAACGCCGAGCTGTCCGTCGAACAAACGCTTTCGGTCGCGGCGGATTTGGGAGGGCAGGTGCGGCGCGTGCACGCCTTGCGTCCGGCGGGCGTTGCAACGCACGCGGATTGGTCGGCGGTCAACATAACGGCAGCCGCTGAGCATAGTTCGCTGCCGCCGCATCTGATTGCGCAGATCGACGCGTATCTCGCCCGGCTCGCGCCGTTCGACCGCGTCTTCTGCCACGGCGACCTCGTCGCCAATCACGTGCTGGTCGAGAAAGGTTGCCTCGTAGGGATCATCGACTGGGGCGATGCGATGGTGACCGATCGGCATTACGAGCTCATCCAGCCCTACCGCGACATGTTCGGCTGCGACAAGGCGCTGTTGCGAGTGTTCCTGGAGGCCAGCGACTGGCCAGTCGGCAAGGACTTTCCCCGCCAGGCACTGGGCCTCGCGCTCCACCGCCAGGCCGTGGGTCTTGCCCAGCACCATACGATGGACGTCTTCGAGCCCATCGCAGCCCTGCTCCCGCTGAAGTGCGTCGGTACGCTCGACGAGCTCGCGACCTTGCTCTTCGCCGTCTAGGTAGGCTGATCTTCCCGCGCGGGGCTAGTATTTTGTTCCTCCACGCTCGGAAGTCGGTGCTCGACGCACGCGCACTTCCCGCTTGAGCGTCACCGTCCAGGCAGCCTCGACTCGCCTATCGCGCGAGACATCGATCGTCTTATGCGTCGCGTCCTCGCTCATCTCGAGCTGCGGGTGCCAGACACGGAGCACATACGCGCGCGCCGGCAACTCGGCCAACATCGCTTTGCCGTCCTTGCCGGTCTTGGCAAAAAAAGGCGATTCGGATACGTAGACATATCCCACCATCCAATCGTGGATGTTGCAGCCGAGAACCACCACCCCCGGCTTGTCGAAAACGACCGGCTGCGCCGGCACTCCCGCGTACAGCGGAAGCTCGAAGCGCTTGGCGGGAGAAAACGAATACACCTGATGCCGCACGTCGTCGTGATTTGGAAAGGTCACCGACGCACCGACTGGTACGATGGTGACTCGGGGGAAGAACTCCTTGTCGACCTGATCGATGGATCCGTCGCGCGGCCGCTGCGGCGGGCGCATATTGCCGTCGACCGGCACCGCGATCAGGACCGCGTCGGCGACAGGGCGGCCTTCCTGATCGATCACGCTCGCCGCGATCTCGGCGGTTTGTGCGTGCGCCAGACCGCCAGCGAAGGCGAGTCCCAGGACCGGCGCCAGCAATCGTTTGCATATTCGCATGACCGGCTTCTCCTCAATAACTGAACGCGAACGTCAGCGCGGCGACGCGGCCGCGATAGTCCAGGTCTTCGTACGCACTGGTGCGCTCGTCGGCGTAGCGAAAATTCAGTGACGAATGATCTGAAAACGCCCAGCTCAAGGTCACCGCCGCG
>DASZZK010000224.1:0-4608 GCA_035544975.1 Casimicrobiaceae bacterium
GGCGGAGATCAACGCGTGAGGATACGACCCCTTTAGATGTCATTCCCGCGAAAGATTCTATGGTTCGTGTCAAGTGGGTTGAACACTTGGGGAAATGAATTCTTGTCCATTCTTGAACATGGCGAAGGCGGTGCGCAGCATTTTGCGGGCGAGGATGACATGCACTGCGGTGGCGGGCAGGGCTTTGGCGCGTTGGAGGTTGACGTAATCGCGCCAAGCCTTGGTGCGCGCGGCGGACATGGCCGCCGCGACGAGCAAGCGGCGCCACTCGGGGTAACCGCGCTTGGACAGGCGGCGTCGGCCGCGGTGCTGTCCCGATTCATCGGGCCGCGGATCGAGTCCCAGATAGGCGATCAAGGCGTCGGCGTGGCGAAAGGCGAAGCGCTTGAACAAAGCGCACAACAGGCTGGCCACCAACGGGCCCACGCCGCTGATGGTTTTAAGGCGCGTAACCAACTTTGCCGTCGAGGCATCGCTGCTGGTAAGCGCCGCGAGTTCCCGGTCGATGCCGCACAGCAGCGCGGCCACGGCCTCGAACAGGGTGCGTTTCTCGCCGGCGAGGGCGGGCAAGTCGGCCAAGCTCTGGGTGAGCGCTTGGCGGGTGCGCACCAGCACCGCCCGGCGCTCAAGCAGTGTCGTCAGGCGCTCGCACAGTGCAGTAGGCGGCACATAAGGATGCAGATGCGCCCGCTCATGAGCGACGTAGCGCGCGAGCAACTTCGCGTCGCTCGGATCGGTCTTGCCACGGGCGCCCATGCCACGCGCGTAGTAGTAGACATCACGGGGATTGACGACGTAGACCAGGAAGCCGCGCTCATAGGCCAAGTCGGCGAGCCGGCGGTGATAGCTGCCGGTAGCCTCCATGCCGATCACGCTGCCGGCCGGCAGCGTGTCCAGCCAAGCGCTGATCGCGGCGTCCTGGTTGGCGATGCGTTTGACGCCAACCTCACCCGGATAAACCGCAATCACCAACTCGCGCTTGCTCACATCGCTAGCAAAACACTCGACTTCACTCATCTTGACCTCCCTTGTTCGCAGGTGTACTACGCTCAATGCGCTGGGGTGAGGCCGTGCACACGTAAGCTTGCAGAGCTATCGGCGGTCCGCTCGCGCGGCCGCTGCATTCCTTATCGACGTTGGGCACGGGGCGCAGAGCGCTTTCGCAGTCTGTCCAATGCAATGGCAGAAACGGGAATCTGTCCGTCACCCCAGCGCCCTCCATCTCAACACGACTCACCCCACCACACCATACAAGCGGGAATCCAGTCTCTTTTGTGCCAACGCCGCTGGGTCCCCGCTTTCGCGGGGAAGACGAAAGTTAGCAAACGGTGGGTGGCCGCGACATTGACGCTGAAGTGCGCTTTGGGCATGATTGGTAGCGTCACAGAGCTGTCACGAACGGCTGACGTGACGTTCATACCTTCACTCCGTGCTCGCCTTCATTCTCCGTCGCATCCTGCAATCGGTCGCGGTCATGACCGCCGTGGCGTTTATCGCATTCGCCTTGTTCACCTACACCGGCGATCCAGTCACGTTCATGGTCGGCCAGGACGCGACCCAGGAAGACCGCGCGCGGCTGCGCGCGGATCTCGGCCTCGACCAGCCGTTCTACATCCAGTTCGGCCGCTTTGTCGGTCGAGCGGTCCAAGGTGACTTCGGGCTGTCGCTGCGCCAGGGACGTCCGGTCTCGACGCTGCTCAAGGAGCGTCTGCCCGCGACGCTCGAGCTTGCCTTCACCGCGGCGGTGCTCGCGCTTCTCCTCGGCGTCCCAGCCGGCGTCTATACCGCGCTCAGGCGCAACTCATGGCTATCGCACATCCTTCTCGCCGTCTCGCTCGTCGGCGTGTCGCTGCCGACATTCCTGATCGGCATCTTGCTGATCCTCGTGTTCGCGGTGATTCTGGGATGGCTGCCGTCGTTCGGGCGCGGTGACACCATCGCCCTGGGTTGGTGGACGACGGGCTTCCTGACCAAGGGTGGGCTCAAGGCGCTGATCCTGCCCTCGATCACGCTCATGCTTTTCCAGATGACGCTGATCATGCGGCTGGTGCGCGCCGAGATGCTGGAAGTGCTGCGCACCGACTACATCAAGTTCGCCCGCGCACGGGGCCTGACCGACCGCGCGATTCATTTCGGCCATGCGCTGAAGAACACGCTGGTGCCGGTGATCACGATCACCGGCCTCCAGCTCGGCGCGATCATCGCCTTCGCCATCATCACCGAGACCGTATTCCAATGGCCGGGCATGGGCCTGCTCTTCATCCAGGCCGTTGGATTTGCGGACGTGCCGGTGATGGCCGCGTATCTGTGCTTTATCGGCTTGGTTTTTGTGCTGATCAATCTGGTCGTCGATCTGCTGTACTATGCCGTCGATCCGCGGCTGCGCATCGAACGGCTTGCGGCCGCGCATTGATGAATAAGTGATTTCATGAACGATTTCACGAGTCCCGTCGAGCACATCCGCGCCGACCACGTCGAGCTGACTGCACTGCGTCGCGATCTGCACGCGCATCCAGAGCTCGGTTTCGAGGAGCACCGGACGGCGGAAATCGTGGTGCGCGAGCTCACCGCGTTAGGGATCGAGCATCACACCGGTATCGGCAAGACCGGCGTCGTCGGCGTGATCCGCGGCGAGCGCCAGGACAGCGGCCGGGCAATCGGCCTGCGCGCCGATATGGACGCGCTGCCGATGCATGAGGAAAACGCCTTTGCCCATGTGTCGCGATTCAAGGGGCGGATGCATGGCTGTGGACACGACGGTCACACCACCATGCTGCTCGGCGCCGCGCGCTACCTGTCCCGCACCCGGCGCTTCGACGGCACGGTGTATCTCATCTTCCAGCCCGGCGAAGAAGGATTTGGCGGCGGCAAGGCGATGATCGACGACGGTTTGTTCGAGCGCTTTCCCGCCGACGAAATCTACGCGCTGCATAACTGGCCGGCGCTGCCGCCGGGAAAAATCGGCGTCCGGCCGGGGCCCGCGATGGCGGCGGCGGATCGCATCGAAATTCACATCGAGGGCCGCGGCGGGCACGGGGCGCATCCCTACCTGGCGATCGACCCGGTGCTGGTCGCGGGCCACATCATCACCGCCGCGCAGTCGATCGTATCGCGCAACGTGAGTCCTCTCGACACCGCGGTGGTCAGTCTGTGCGCGATGCACGCCGGCAATATGGCGGCCATGAGTGTGATTCCACGCGAGGCTCGACTGGTTGGCACCGTGCGCACCTTCCGGCCAACGACGCAGATCGCGATCGAAAAGCGATTGACCGAGCTCGTCCATTCCATCGCCGCGGCCTTCGGGGCGACGGCGACACTCAAGTATGAACGTGTTTATCCGGCGACGATCAACAGCGACCTGCAGGCTGTCTTTGCGGCTGATGTCGCGGACACGCTGGTCGGCGCCGAGAACGTAGTGCGTGACCTGGAGCCGTCGATGGGATCGGAGGATTTCTCCTTCATGCTGCAGCAGCGGCCCGGCGCCTACGCGCGCCTGGGACAGGGCGGCGCCGAGGGCGGCTGTTTTCTGCATAACGCCCGCTACGACTTCAACGACGAGGTGATTCCGCTCGGTGCGGGCTATCTCGCCGCGCTGGCGGAGGCGGCGATGCCGATTTCCCGATGAATGCGGTTCCGCATTTTTCTCAGAGCTATGTCGAGGCGCGGGATAAATTCGTGGTCGCGGCCCGGATGCGCGGCGCGCACCTGATGCATCATGTGCATCCCTCCGCGCGAGGCGCCGCGGGCGAAGAGCTGTCGATGGACTTCGCAATGCTCGGCAACGTCGATTCGCCTGGACTGCTGCTCCTGATTTCGGGAACCCACGGCGTCGAGGGCTTTTGCGGCTCGGGATGCCAGGTTGCCCTGTTGCACGACGAGACGTTCATGGCCGAGGTCGAGCGTTCGGGCATCGCGGTGCTTATGTTGCATGCGCTGAATCCGTATGGCTTCTCGCATCTGCGGCGCGTCAATGAGGACAACGCCGACCTCAATCGCAACTTCGTCGATTTCGCCGCGCCGCTGCCGGTCCATCGCGCCTACGCGGAAATCCATTCCATGCTCCTGCCCGCGACCTGGCCGCCACCGACTGACAACGAGACCAGGCTCAACGCGTGGATCGCGCAGCATGGCCGCAAGGCCTATCAGGCAGCGGTGAGCGGGGGCCAGTATCAATTTTCGGACGGATTGTTCTACGGCGGAAGCAAGCCCGCGTGGAGCAATCAGGTCCTGCGGGGAGTTCTTCACAAGTACGCCTCGCAGCGAGCGCTGCTGGGATGGATCGATATCCACACCGGGCTCGGACCTCGAGGCCACGGTGAAAAGATCTACGCCGGACTCGACTATGCCGCGGACGTCGCGCGCACCAAGGCATGGTGGGGCGATGACGTGACGTCGTTCCTGGATGGGACATCGACTTCCGCGCCGCTCACCGGTATCAACGGTACCGCGGCGCATGACGAATGCCCCAACGCCGCATTTGCGGGCATCGCGCTCGAATATGGTACTTATCCTGTCGAGCAGATACTCGAAGTATTCCGGGCCGAGCACTGGATCCACAATCATCCGAAGGCGCCTAAGGCGCAGCGAAAAGCGATCAAGCGTAATCTG
>DASZZK010000225.1:0-1784 GCA_035544975.1 Casimicrobiaceae bacterium
CGAGGCGATCGGCTTTTCGGTGACATAGACCACCGTGCCCGCGCCGCCGGTCGCCGGATAGGCGATACCGTCGACCAGGTCGAACTCGCCGATGTTGATCTCCTTATAATGTCCCTTCACCGGTGCCGGATAGGTGTAGGCCGCCACCTTCTCCTCCACGGCTGCCTTCTTCGCGGGACTAGGGGCGGATTCTTCCTTGCCGCAGCCCGACACGCCGAGCGCTGCGGCGCACGCTGCGACGACATGAAGACGAAGATCTCTCATCGGTCGTTTCTTTGGTGTCCGCGTCATCACTCGCCGAGAAACGTACGCTGCGCGTCTTTGGAATCGTGGTCCGCCCCCTCCGCGCGATCTAACGGCTGACCATGCATTGGCCTCCGTCGAGCTTGAAGTTTTGCGTCGTCGTCGAGGTGCTGGTGCCGTTCTTGTCTTTGGTCGTCTTTTTTACGGTCAATGTGGCCGTTTGGTCGTCGACGACGAGCACCCCGTTCGATTTGATATCGGCCGAGAATTGATCCTCCGTCTGAGACATTTCCTTCATCATGCCCGACATCATTGTCCGATCCTTCGCTGGCATGGCCTTCCATTGCTCCTGCATTTCTTTGGTGGTGAGCTTGTTGGCCTCTTCCATCTTGCCGGCGTGGGTCAGCCCCATCTGCTTGACGGCAACCTTGCCGCACGGGTGATCGAGAATCGCCGCGCCTTTGACTTCGGACTTTCCTGACGCGGCGGCACCGTACAACATGAGTGGCAGCGCGGTGCTGAGCAAAAGGCCTGAGAGTCGACGATGTTTCATTTGCTTTTCCTTCTTTTTTGGTGGCACGAAATCGGGGACAGACGCCGATTTCGCACGAGCGTTGAAAAAAGTCTGTCCAGTATTCTTCATTCGCGCTGCCGCTGCTCACAGTCGGGGACGAGGGAAGCGACTCACTGTTTCGCGAAACGCAGATCGCAAGGGCGCAACTCCAGCCGGCGTCCGGTTCCACGATTGGGATCGAAGTTGGCGGCGACGTGGTAGGCGTACGGCAGGCCCTGTGCACCGCCCTTGACGTTGAACTTGGGGTCGCCAGTGGTGCCTTTTGCGTCAAGCGTCGCGCTGCCGTCAGGCTGGATTGCGCCTTGAAGTCTCAGCCAGCCGGGCGTGCCCTCGACACCTTTCTCGCCGCGAAAAAAGCCGTCCTTCACTTGCGCGTCCAATTCAACCTTGTAGCTCGACGCCCCTTCGGACGGTGCGCAGACAACCGTAACGCTCCACGCACCGTCGTAGCGGGCGCCGCCGGCCACTGCGCTCGCGGGAGCACGTGTCGCAGTGGCCACTCGGGCCGCCGCGTCGCGCGTGACTGCCTCAGCGTCGCTTCTTGCGCGCGCCGCAACGGCCTCGGCTTCGCTGCGAATCCGCGCCGCGTCGGCCTCGGCCTGGGCTCGTAACCGATTTGCCGCCGCTTCGCCGTCCGCTTTGGTCCTTGCGGCACGCACGGCTTCGGCGTCGGAGCGAGCGCGCGCAAGCTCCGCTCCAGCTTGCTTCCTGAGCGCCTCGGCATCAGCGCGCAGGCGTTGCGTTTCAGCATCGGCCTGCGAGGGCGGCGCACTGGCGGCCGCGGGAGTGCCAGCAGTGCTCGGTGCCGGTGTAGTGGATGCCGGCACGACGACAGGCGCTACCCCGTTCGTCGGGCTTCCGCGGTCGGTTGCACCGAAGCGCAGCCATCCGGTCTGCCAGGCGGCGATTGCGGCAATCGCCACCACCGCCGCCGCGCCGATTCCCCAGGGAAACGATTTGCTCATAC
>DASZZK010000226.1:0-5861 GCA_035544975.1 Casimicrobiaceae bacterium
CGATCATGGCCAAGGACATTCAGCCGGGCGATGTGATGGTGATTCGCTACGAGGGGCCGAAAGGCGGTCCCGGAATGCAGGAAATGCTGGCGCCAACGTCGGCGCTGATCGGTCAAGGCTTGGGCGAGAGCGTCGGCCTCATCACCGACGGCCGTTTTTCCGGCGGAACGTGGGGCATGGTCGTCGGTCACGTGGCACCGGAAGCCTACGTCGGCGGCACGATCGCGTTGGTGCACGAGGGCGACTCGATCACCATCGACGCGCACCGCCGGCTCATCCAGCTTAACGTCGACGACACTGAGCTCGCCCGGCGGCGCGCGCAATGGAAAGCTCCGGCGCCTCGCTACACGCGCGGCCTCTTAGCCAAGTACATGAAGCTGGTCTCGACCGCGAGTCTCGGCGCGATCACCGATGGTGGATAATGCCGTGAGGCGAGACCGTCCCTGCCAACGTTTCGCGGAGGATTCCCTATGCCGACGACCCTACGATCGCTGCGACTGTCTCGCCTCTTTGCCGCGCTGGCTGTACTCGTTCTTGGCGCCTGCGCAGTGCAGCCGCTGGGGGAGAACATTGCTCCGCCGCGCTTCGTCGTCGGCGACCACTGGGAATATCTCGTTACCGATGGCCTTCGCCGCGGCGCGACGACTCGACTCGACGTGCAAGTGGTCGCGATCAACGCCGGTGTCGCGACCATGCGTCTGGTATCCGTCGACAGTTACGGCCGCAGCGAGCAAACCGAGGAGATTGACGCCGACGGAGGTCTGCGTGCCGGCACGTTGCGCAATGCTGAAGTCCGGCGCTTTTCGCCTTCGCTAATGCTGCTCGATTTTCCGATCGGTCAACGCAGCACCTGGCGCCAGGCAATCGATACGTTTCGCAATGACATCCAGCTCAAGGGTCAGATCCGGGTTTACGGCCAGGTGCAGGGCCGTGCCCCGGTGACGGTGCCGGCCGGCAGCTATGATGCGGTCGCGATCTATCGCATCGTGCAGCTCGATGACGAGCAGTTCTGGCGCAGCGCGACCACGCGGCGCGATTCTGTCAGGTACGCGCCCGAGGTCAAAGGCGTCGTGCGCGAAGTCCGCGATGCGGAGTATGTTGAATTGCATGGCGGCCCCGATATGGCGACCATCCGCACCGAGTACACGACGACGGAGCTCGTCTCCTTCACGCCGGGCAGGTAGGTCGGACTTTGCCGGTGCTCCTCGGCGCCGGAGAAGCAAGGTTCGCGACCCCCACGCGCGCGCGGATACGCGTATTCGCGCGCGCACCGCCCCCGTTTACGACAAGCCCAGGCGTTGCCAGATGATCGTCGTCAGGCTCGCTTGATTGAGCGTGTAGAAGTGCAGCCCGGGCGCGCCGTGAGAGAGCAGGTCGTCGCACAAATCGGTGACCACATCGAGGCCAAAGGCGCGGATCGACGCGCTGTCGTCGCCATAGCTTTCCAGCTTCTTGCGGATCCAGCGCGGGATCTCGGCCCCGCAAGCGTCCGAAAAGCGCGCGAGCTTGGAAAAACTCGCGATCGGCATCACCCCCGGAACGATCGGCACCTGAATACCCAGCGCTTGCGCGTCATCGACAAATTGATAATAGCTGCTGGCATTGAAGAAGTACTGCGTGATCGCCGAGTCCGCGCCGGCGTCGATCTTGCGCTTGAAGCTCGCGAGGTCGTCCGCGGGACTTTTCGCCTGCGGGTGATACTCGGGGTAGCAGGCGACATCGATA
This sequence comes from Casimicrobiaceae bacterium, assembly GCA_035544975.1. Classification (GTDB taxonomy): domain Bacteria; phylum Pseudomonadota; class Gammaproteobacteria; order Burkholderiales; family Casimicrobiaceae; genus PALSA-1003. Next base: position 1,726 of record DASZZK010000226.1, read on the forward strand.
TGAAACCAGTCGGCGCAGGCGTCTCTGATGAACTCGACTAACTCGCTGGCGTAGCGAAATTCACCTGCATCGGCGGAGCCGGAAGGCAGGTCGCCTCGCAAGGCAATCAAGTGGCCGATGCCGTGCTCGCGGTAGGTCGCGAGCGTCTGACGGATGCCTTCCCGCGTCGAGCCGATGCACGAGATGTGTGGAGCGGCGCGCTGTCCGGATTCCTGGATCTCCAGCACCGTCGCAAGCGTGCGGTCGCGAGTCGAGCCGCCAGCTCCGTACGTCACGGAGAAGAATTTGGGCCCGAGCTGCGCGAGTTGCGCTCGCGTCGCGACGAGCCTTTCCGCGCCCTGCGGCGTCGCAGGCGGGAAGAACTCGAAACTGAAGATGCGATCTGCGCCGCCTGTCATCTCGCGTTCATACCGCACTCTTCTTGTCGGGAAGGATCAGCGCCGACATCGCCCAGGAAATGATGCTGTACAGGATCGCGCCAAGGATCGCCGACCAGAAACCCGCCACGTGAAAGCCCTGCACGAACGACCCGACGAACCAGAACAAGAGTCCGTTGATGACGAAGATGAACAGCCCGAGCGTCAAGACGGTCGCCGGGAGCGTGAGCAGCACCAGCACCGGCCGGATGAACGTGTTGATGAGGCCGAGCACCAGCGCCGCAATCAGCGCGGTCGCGAACGAGTCGACCTGGATCGAGGACATCAGATAAGGCAGCGCGATCAGCGCCACCGCGTTGATCAGCCACACCAGCAAGAGCCGCATCGCCGTCTCCTTGTAAAGTCCCGGGGGTAACTCCGCTCAATAACGATAGCTATCGGGCTTATAGGGCCCGGCGACATCGACACCGATGTATCGCGCCTGCTTGTCGGAGAGCGGCGTCAACATCGCGCCGAGCTTGGTCAGTTGCAGGCGCGCCACCTTTTCATCGAGATGCTTCGGCAATACGTATACCCCCACCGGGTACTTGCCCGTGCGTTCGCGCGTATCGGCCCAGAGCTCGATTTGCGCCATCACCTGATTGGCGAAGGAGCTCGACATCACGTAACTCGGGTGACCCGTCCCGCAGCCCAGATTCACCAGCCTCCCCTCCGCCAGCAGGATAATCCGCTTGCCGTCGGGAAAGATGATGTGGTCGACCTGCGGCTTGATGTTGTCCCAGGTGTAGGCCTTCAGCGACGCGACGTCGATCTCGTTGTCGAAGTGGCCGATGTTGCAGACGATGGCATTGTTCTTCATCCGCTTCATGTGATCGTGGGTGATCACGTCGATGTTGCCGGTCGCGGTGACGAAGATGTCGGCCTTGTCCGCCGCGTAGTCCATGGTGACGACGCGATAGCCCTCCATCGCCGCCTGAAGCGCGCAGATGGGATCGATTTCGGCGATCCACACCTGCGCCGACAGCGCGCGCAGCGCCTGCGCCGAGCCCTTGCCCACGTCGCCGTAGCCGCAGACGAGCGCGACCTTGCCGGCGATCATGACGTCGGTGGCGCGCTTGATACCGTCCACCAGCGATTCGCGGCAGCCGTAGAGATTGTCGAACTTGCTCTTGGTCACCGAGTCGTTGACGTTGATCGCCGGAAAGCCGAGGCGCCCTTCCTTGTGCATGGTGTAGAGACGCTTGACTCCGGTCGTCGTCTCCTCGGTGACGCCCTTGATATTCGTCTTGATCCGCGAGTAGTAGTGCGGCTCGCGCGCCAGGCGGCCGGCGATGGCCGTGAACAGCGCGAATTCCTCTTCGTTCGCGGGATGCGAGATCACCGATCGATCGCTTTCTGCCTGCGTGCCCAGATGCACGAGGAGTGTCGCGTCGCCGCCGTCATCGAGGATCATGTTCGGCGTGCCAGGACTGCCGTTCGGCAGCGGCCACTCGAAAATGCGATGCGTGTACTCCCAATATTCACTCAGCGTCTCGCCCTTGTAGGCGAATACCGGCGTTCCTGTCGTTGCGATCGCGGCCGCGGCGTGATCCTGGGTCGAATAGATGTTGCACGAGGCCCAGCGCACGTCGGCGCCGAGCGCCTTCAAGGTCTCGATCAGCACCGCGGTCTGGATGGTCATGTGCAGCGAGCCGGCGATGCGCGCACCGCGCAAAGGCTGGGTTGCCGCGAATTCCTGTCGTATCGCCATCAGGCCCGGCATCTCGGTTTCGGCGATGGCGATTTCCTTGCGGCCCCAGGCCGCAAGCTCGAGGTCGGCGACCTTGAAGTCGGTGAAGTTCTTGATATCGGTTGCAGCGTTCATGCGTCACTCCGTCTAGAGCGACTCGAAACAGGGGGGAGTGGTGGAATTGCCCTCGTCACCCCGCTTGGAATCGCGGTTCAACGAGCGCCGTTGCGAAGAATCCCGAGCCTGGCAGGCGAGGAGCCGTCCGAATCGACGGCCAAGCCTGTTGCAACGCTCCTCGGGAATGTGCATTTTATCGTAAGATCATGATCTTGGGTAATCCGACCGACCGCTTTTGCGTGAGGCCCCGGAAAGCGCCGCAGCCGCAGGGGGTACTCTCGTTGTGGGTCCGCCGGCAAACACCTGGTTACAACTCTGCCCGAAAGAACGAGACAGAACCCGGACAATCCAAGCAACATGCCCATCAGTGCCCATAAGCAATGAACGACCAGCCGCGCGACCCCGGAACGCCGACCGGGCAAGCCGCCGAATGGCGCGCACCGCCCGCGGAAAAGGTCGATGAGCAGCCTGCCCTGACCCGACCTGTTACCCGCACGCGCCATTGGCGGTGGATCGCCGTCGTCGTGTTGGTGATCGCCGCGGCAGTCGCCGCCTGGTTCTGGTTCGGCGGCGGAACGGCAGATCCTGCCAAGGCCGCGCGCGGCAAGGGCGACCCGAATGCGCGCACCGTACCCGTGGTCGCCGCTCCCGCCCGCAAGGGCAATATCGCCGTGTACATCGACGCACTCGGGACCGTGACACCGCGCAACATGGTGGTGGTACGCACCCGCGTCGATGGACAACTGGTAAGCGTCGCCTTCCGCGAAGGCCAGGACGTCAAGGCGGGCGACTTGCTGGCGCAGATCGATCCTCGCCCGTTCGAAGTGATGCTGACCCAGGCCAATGGGCAAATGGCCCATGACCAGGCGCAACTGAAGAATGCGCAACTCGACCTCGAGCGCTATCGCACCTTGCTGACTCAGGACTCGATCTCAAAGCAGCAGGTCGACACCCAGGAGGCGCTGGTTCGCCAATATCAAGGTACGGTCGCGACCGATCAGGGCGCCATCGACAACGCCAGGCTTCAGCTCACGTATGCGCGAATTACGGCGCCGATCAGCGGCCGCGTGGGCCTGCGGCAGGTGGACCCCGGCAACATGGTGCACGCATCGGACTCCAACGGACTGGTCACGATCGCGCAGGTGAAGCCGATGACGGTGATCTACCCCGTGCCGGAAGACAACGTTCCCCGCATCGTCAGGCGCACGCAGAGCGGCGAGGAAGTCGCTGTCGACGCGTACGACCGCGCCGGCAAGAACAAGCTTTCGACCGGACGGCTGCTGACGTTCGACAATCAAATCGACACCACGACCGGCACCGTCAAGCTCAAGGCGGAATTTCCCAATCAGGATGGCGTTCTCTTTCCGAATCAGTTCGTCAACGTGCGCATGGCCGTCGAAAACAGGGCTGACGCCACGCTGGTTCCTACGGCGGCCATCCAGCGCGGCGCTCCCGGGACCTTTGTCTTCCTCGTCCGGCAGGATCAAACCGTGTCGGTGACGCCGGTCAAGGTCGGCGCGACGGAAGGCGAGACCACCGAGATACAGATCGGTGTCGAGCCGGGAAACCTGGTGGTGGTCGACGGCGCGGACAAGCTGCGCGAAGGCTCGAAAATAGAAATGATCGACCCCAACGCCCGTCAATCGGCGAATCCGCAAAAAGGGCCGCCGAGGTCCGACAAGTCGCCGGGCGGAAAAGACGGACAAGGACGCCGTTCCAAGGGCGGCGGCTGATCCGCGAGCGAGTGGCGCGTCGACGATACGTCTGAGTTGAGTGGATTAGCGCGATGAACCCGTCCCGTCCCTTTATTCTGCGGCCGGTAGCGACCTCGCTGCTGATGCTCGCCATCTTGCTGGCCGGGGTCATCGCCTACCGCGTGCTGCCGATCTCGGCGCTGCCGCAAGTCGACTATC
>DASZZK010000227.1:0-8391 GCA_035544975.1 Casimicrobiaceae bacterium
CACCGAGGAATTCGACATCACCGGCCTCGAGGCGGGCATCAAGCCGCAGATGGATGTCACGCTGGTGATCCGGCGCAAGGACGGCACCTCGGAGCAGGTACCGGTGCTGCTGCGCATCGATACTCCGATCGAAGTCGACTACTACAAGAACGGCGGCATTCTGCCCTTCGTGCTGCGTCAGCTGCTCGCGGCGTGACCGGTGTCGAGCGTCCGGCGCGCCACGGCTCGCCGGGCGTGCCGGCGGCACATCCGTTTGCCCGCGCGCTACCGTTATTTCTGCTCGCGGGCTTGTGTCTGTCTTCGCTCGATACCACGGCGAAATATCTGGTCCGGGATCACTCGCTGTTCCTGGTCATCTGGGCACGCTACGCCGGCCAGATGCTGGTGGTGACGCCATTTGCATGGCACCGCGCGGGTCCGGGCTTCTGGCGCACGAAACGGCTTCTACTGCAGCTCGTGCGCTCGTCGATGCTGGTGATCGCGACCTTTTGCTTTTTTGCCGCGCTGCGCTATCTGCCGCTTGCGGAAGCCTCGGCGATCACCTTTCTGGCGCCGATCTTCATCGTGCTGCTGTCGGGACCCTTGCTCGGAGAACGCCCGACGCTCGGGCGATGGATTGCATCGATCACCGGTTTCGCCGGCATCCTTATTCTGCTCCGGCCGGGCTCGTCGGTGTTTCATCCTGCCACGCTGCTGCTGGTCATCACCGCGCTTACCAACGCGCTCTATCAGATACTCACCCGCAAGCTGCTCGACGAAAGCGCGCACACCACGCTCTTCTACAGCGCGCTGGTGGGCACGGTGGTGCTTTCGCTGGCGCTGCCCTGGGGCATCGGCGACACCGTGCTGACCTGGCGTGGCGGCGCGCTGCTATTGCTGCTGGGACTATGTGCGGGGCTCGGCCATTGGGCGATCATCGGCGCTTATCTCCTGGCGCCGGCATCGCTGCTCACGCCGTTTACCTATTTGCAGATGGTGTGGGCCATCGGCTACGGTTATCTGATCTTCGACCAGTTTCCCGATCGCTGGTCCGCGCTCGGCATGACGGTGATCGTCGCCAGCGGACTCTTGCTCGCGCTGCAGGAGCGGCAGCGGGCGCGCTGGCCTCGTTAGTGTGCTGCTAATCGCCAGTGAATCCGGAGCGCTTGACGATCGGTCCCCACTTCGCGTAGTCGGCGGCGAGGATCCTCGCGAATTCCGCCGGCGTGCCGGTCGCCGGGTCCATGTCGAGCGGACTGAGCTTCTCGGCGACATCCGGCGATTGCAGCGCGCGATTGATACCGCGATTGAGCGTATCGACGCCAATGGCTGCCGCGAACCTTGTACGCATCGTTGCTCCTTCTTTTGCCGGCCGCATCCGGCCATGCCGCTTGAATCAGGAGTTCTTCGCCGGGGCCTGACGCGCTATCCACCGCGTCAGGGGACGCCACTGCTCCCAGTCCTGCTCGGCGCGTGAGCGCGGCAGATCGAACACCGTCAAGCCGTCGCGCGCGCAATGTACATATACCTGCGTCGCGCGTAAGTGCGCGACCAGCGGAAATTCGAAGGAGTTGAGGAATTCGTCCAGCTCGCCCGCGCTGTGGGTCCTCGGGTCGACGCGCATCGCCACCAGCCCGATGGCGATTTCGCCTTTCTTGACCGCTTTGTATTCTCGAATCTGGTCCAGGAAATGTTGGGTCGCGGCCGTGTCGAACGCGCTGGGCGATACCGGCAGCAGCAGGATGTCGGCACGGCGCATGGTGTCGCGCAGACTCTCGCCGTGCAAACCGGCGGGAGTGTCCAGCACCAGCCAATGCGGGTTGTGCTCCTTGATATCCTGCCGATCCGCGGCGGGAGTCCACGAGGCGATGGCCGGGAACAGCGGCGGACGCCGGGCCAGCCATTCGGTAGCCGAACGCAGGGGATCGAAATCGGCGAGCACGACGCGCTGCTTGCGTCCCGCGAGCCAGCCGGCCAGATTGGTCGCAAGCGTCGTCTTGCCGCTGCCGCCCTTCGGATTTGCCACCAGGATGGTCTGCATTGGATTTCCCCCTTGGGCGTAATTCTAGGGCCAAAAGCCTCCGCGGCTACAAATCGGCGAGTACCGCCAGCAAGGGCTCGAGCACCGCCCCGCCCAATTCGATGCTGCGCGCACCGCTCCATCCCGTCTCCGGGTCGGGGAAGTTGGCGTTGTCCTTGAACGGCAATTCCAGGGTGAGCGCGAGGCAGCCGAAGGTATGCCCGACGTACTTCGAGGCCAGCGCGAGGTTGACCTTGGTGTCCTTGTCCGACGGATAGCCGTGCACATCCTGAAAGTCCGGGCTTGCGGTCTTGAACGCGGCGATGAAGATGCGCTGCAGCTCCGCCTGCTTGGCGGAGAAGCCGGGCAAGCGCTCACCGCCGTCGACGAATACATAGGGCAAGGCCTCATCGCCGTGGACGTCGAGAAAGACGTCGACGCCGGTTGCAGCCATTGCCGTGCGAACGTGCAGCACCTCGGGACTGCGCTCGGCGCTCGGCGCGAGCCACTCGCGATTGAGGTTGGCGCCCGCCGCATTGGTGCGCAGATTGCCGCGCATGCCGCCGTCGGGGTTCATGTTGGGGACGATATGCACGACCGCGCGCGCAAGCAGCGCCCGCGCGACCGGGTCGCTGGTGTTCAGCAATCGCTCCAGCATGCCATCGACAAACCATTCCGCCATGGTCTCGCCGGGGTGCTGACGTGCGATCACCCACAGCGCGCGCTTGTCCGCACCCGGTGCACCGACAGAGATGAGATTCATGTCGCGGCCCTCGACGCTGCTGCCGAGGTCGCGGACGCGGGCGAGCGGCGACGCTTCCGCACGGCCGAGCAGATCGAGGTGGCGCTCCCAGGAATACGGCTCGAAGTACGCGTAGTAAACCGAGTCGCGCTCCGGCACATGGCTGATCACCAGGCGCTCGCCGTCGAATGCGGTCGGAACGCGGAACCAGTGACGATGGTCGTACGACGCGACGGCCCGGTAATCCTTCCAGCCCTCGACATAGGTGCATCGACCGGCGTTCTCGAAGACGATGCGACAGGCCTGCCCGGCGCCGCCCTGCAAGCGAAAATAGAACCATTGCCGGAACTCGGCGTTGGAATCGGAGCGGACATTGAGGCGAATGTCGTCGCACGAATTCGAAGCGACCACCTCGATCGCGCCCGCGTCGAAGGCACTGCTGATTTTGATCATGGATTAGCTGGAGGAATCGAAGCGGAAACGCCGTCGCCGGGGACGGCGCGGACCATCGCACTAGCGTCGTATGCTACCATCGCCGGCGCTCCGTACCCTGGGCTCACGCGGACCTCGCGACTGCCGGTGCGAGGTGCGATCATATGGACGCGTCGCCAATCGGATCCCTGATGGAAATCTCCCATTCCGTGCTTCAAAGCGCTGCCGCCCCGGCCGCCGGCCCGATCGTCGATGGGCGACGTCAGGCGTTCGAAGCCAACAAGTTAAGGAAGCGCCTGCGGCGTCAGGTGGGTGAAGCCATCGGCGACTTCTCCATGATCGAAGGCGGCGACAAGGTGATGGTCTGCATGTCCGGCGGCAAGGACAGCTATGGCCTGCTCGATATCCTGCTGTCGCTGCAGAAGCGCGCACCCCTCCGGTTTGAAATCGTCGCTGTCAATCTCGACCAGAAGCAGCCGGATTTTCCCGCCGACGTGCTGCCCTCCTATCTCTCCGGGCGCGGCGTCCCGTTTCACATCGAGGAGCAGGATACCTACAGCGTCGTCAAGCGCGTCATCCCCGACGGCGGCACGATGTGCTCGTTGTGCTCGCGACTGCGTCGTGGCGTTCTGTACCGGGTGGCGACCGAGCTCAAGGCCACCAAGATCGCGCTTGGCCACCACCGCGACGATATTCTGGCGACCTTCTTCCTCAATCTTTTTTTCGGCGGCAAGCTCAAGACCATGGCGCCCAAGCTCGTCTCGGACGACGGCAAACACGTGGTCATCCGTCCGCTCGCCTACGCGCGCGAGCGCGACCTTGCGCGCTATGCCGAGGCGATGGCATTTCCCATCATTCCCTGCAACCTCTGCGGCTCGCAGGAGCACCTTCAGCGCAAGCAGGTCGGCACGATGCTGCGCGAATGGGAAAAGAAACATCCCGGCAGGAGCGAGACCGTCTTCAACGCGCTGTCGAACGTCGTGACGACTCACCTGCTCGATCGCAAGCTGCAGGACTTCGCCGCCGTTCGTGCGGCCGGCGTACCGCTGCCGGAGGGCGACATCGCCTTCGACGACCCGTGCCTTGCCATTCCGGCCGCGCAGCAAATACGCCTTGACCGCGCCGAATAGCGGCGAAGAGGCGAACGGCACGACCTGACGGCAGTCAAAACGCCGTGACCGCAAACTCCTTTCCCGCATCGAACGCGCGCCGCCGGTGGATGGCTGGCGCGCTCGCCCTCTGCGTCGGTGCTGCGTTGCCCGCGATCGCTGCGGAGGCGCTTTCCGAGCCCCTAGCGGGTGCCGCACTGGTCCAGGCGCTGCGCGGCGGGGGCTTCATTCTGTATTTCCGGCACGCATCGACCGACTTCGGCCAGAGCGACGACGCCATGAGCGGCTACGAGGATTGCACGCGGCAGCGCAATCTGACCGATCGCGGGCGCGAAGAAGCGCGCCGCATCGGCGCCGCCATCACGCGACTGGACATTCCGATCGGCGACGTCCTGGCCAGCCCTTTCTGCCGAACGCGCGAAACCGCGCAACTGATCTTTGGTCGGGCGACGGTGGCGACTGCCGTGCGCGGCGGCCCCGCGGTCCCCGAGACCGCCGATCGCTATACGGAATTGCGCAAACTGCTGTCCACGCCGCCGCATGCGGGGACCAATCTGGCGATCGCCAGCCATGGCAACCCGTTTCAGGCGTTGGCGCACACGACGTATCTGGCCGAAGGTGAAGCGGCGGTGGTCCGGCCCCTGGGTGCACAAGGATTCCAGATCGTGGCGCGCATCCCGAAGGATGGCTGGGACGCGCTCACGACGCCGTAACCGTCCGCGCGATTCGGGCCTTTCTTGACAGGAACCGTTAGTCGGAAACAAGCGCTCGTCGGCAGCGATGCGTCGATGGCTCCGAGACCGATAAGAAGGGTTGAGCGTCCGCTCCTGCGAAGCTCGCCTCCGTGAGCTTAACGAACCACGTCCTTGGTCTGCCCGAAAAGGATCTTCTTCTCGGCCTCGGTTCGAATGCCGCCGGCTCCCGGATTGATTTCCTTGGCTTTGGCGTAGGCGCGCTGCGTCGCCGAGCGCGCCTTGATGGCTTCCTTCCAGCGCTTCAAATTCGGAAAGTCGTCGATGTTCTGGCTCTGCCGCTCGGGTAGGACCCAGGTGTAGCTTGCCATGTCGGCGATGGTGTATTCGCCGGTGATGAACTCGCGGTCGGCAAGACGCTTGTTGAGCACCGCGTAAAGCCGTCCCGTCTCGTTGACGTAGCGGTCGATCGCGTACGGAATCTTCTCCGGCGCGTAGTGCACGAAATGATGGTTCTGGCCGGCCAGCGGCCCGAGGTTGCCCATCTGCCAGAACAGCCATTGGATGCAGTCCAGACGCGCGCGGAAATCGTGCGGAATGAAGCGCCCGATCTTGTCCGCAAGATACAAGAGTATCGCGCCCGACTCGAACATGGCGATCGGTTCGCCGCCATCGGTGGGCGCGGAATCGACGATGGCCGGGATGCGGTTGTTGGGCGAGATCTTGAGGAATTCCGGCTTGAACTGATCGCCTTTGCCGATGTTCACCGGATGGATCGTGTACGGCATCCCCGTTTCCTCGAGGAACATCGTCATCTTGTGCCCGTTGGGCGTGGTCCAGTAGTACAGATCGATCATCGGGGTGCTCGCGGTGGAAGCAAAAATCAGAACGTGCCGGGATAGCCGCCGCCGTCGATGAGCAGGTTCTGCCCGACGATGTAGCCGGCATTCGCGCTGCACAGGAATGCGCACGCCGCGCCGAACTCGGCCGCGCTGCCGAAGCGTCCGGCCGGGTTCGCGATCATCTGCGCCTTGCGCAATTCCTCGACCGGCTTGCCCGCGGCTTTCGCGCGCAACTCGAGGTTGCCGCGCAGGCGATCGGTGTCGAACGGGCCGGGAAGCAGGTTGTTGATGGTCACGTTATGCCGCGCCACCTTGCGCGCGAGGCCGGCGACGAAGCCGGTGAGCCCACTGCGCGCACCGTTGGACAATCCAAGAATGTCGATCGGCGCCTTGACCGCCGAAGAGGTGATGTTGACGATGCGGCCGAATTCGCGCGCGATCATGCCGTCGATGGTCGCTTTGATCAGCTCGATCGGTGTCAGCATGTTGGCGTCGAGGGCGCGTATCCATGCGTCGCGATCCCAGTCGCGAAAGTCGCCCGGCGGCGGGCCGCCCGCATTGTTGACCAGAATGTCCGGCTGAGGACACGCCGCCAGCGCAGCAGCCCGTCCCTCGGCGGTCGTGATATCGCAGGCGAGCCATTGCACCGGGTGGCCCGACATCGCGCCGATTTCCTCCGCGGTCTTGCGCACCGCGCTTTCGGTTCGCGCCAGGATCGTCACCGCAACGCCTTCGCGAGCCAGCGCCTCGGCACAGCCGCGGCCGAGCCCCTTGCTGGCCGCGCACACCAGAGCCTTGCGGCCGGAAATGCCGAGATCCAACTAGCGTCCCAATCCGGGCAACACTAGCTGCCCTGATAGTTGTGAACGTTGGGAAAGAACAAATCCTTCCACGTCGCCGGCCGATCCTTGATGGTGCCGACCTTGGCCATGAACTCCGCCGTCTTCATGATGCTCTTCGGCGTCAGCGTGTATTCGACCAGCGGGTCCTGCATCATCTTCAACAGCTCGTCGACGCTTTCCTTGGTCCCCGACATGCGCTTGTAGACTTCCGCCGCGGCACGCTTGTCGCGATTGATCGTCGCGGTGGCTTCCTCGAACGCGGCCACGAAGGCGGCATAGGTCTTCGGGTTGGCATCGCGGAACTTGGTCGTGGACCAGACCAGATTGAACGTCGCCGGCCCGCCGAGTATGTCGTAATTGTTGAGGATGCTGCGAATGCCGGGCCTGGCCACTTCCTGATACTGGAATGGCGGCGAGCTGAAATGCGCGGTGATGGTGCCGCTGCCGCCGAGAAGCGCGGTCATCGCGTCCGGATGCGGCAGCGACACCGTCAGCGGATCGAGCTTGGCGTAGTTCTGCTCGCCGAATTCCTTGGCCGCCGCCATCTGCAGCAGCAGCGCCTGCGTCGACACCTTGACCGTGGTCACCGCGATCTTGTCCTGGTCGGTGAAGTCGCGAATCGTTTTCACGTTCGGGTTCGACGTCACCAGATTCACCGGCATCGAGTTGAGCGCGCCGACGCCTTTGACCTCGTTCGGCGTGCCGTGCGTCTTGGACCAGAGCGTGATCAGCGACGGCACGCCGCCGGTGCCGAAGTCGAGGCTGCCGGAAAGCAGCGCGTCGTTCATCGCGCCCGGACCGCCCAGCTTGGCCCAGGTCACCTTGATCTCGCCCAGGCCGGCTGAGCGCGCCTGCTTCTCGATCAGTTTGGAGTCCTCCATGACCATCAAGGCGAGGTAGGACAGGCCGAATTGCTGCGCGGCGCGAACTTCGTTGGTCTCGGCCTGCGCACGCGCGGACACGGCCGCGATCGCGGTCGTCATCAGCAACGCGCAAACAAGACGCGCGCCTGAACGGACGATTAAGCTCAAGCCCGGCGCTACGCCAGTTGCGAAATGCCGGCCAACAACCATCCGGATCTACCGTTGACAGGCTTGGTCAGGTTCCATATTTCGTCGACGGACTTCGGCACGGGTTCGCCATCCTCGCGCAAAAGGCCGGTGAAGCGCACGCTCGCCCAATACTTGTCGCCTTCCGTCGTCACCTCGAGTACCTCGGCGTCGAGCGTGACGATTTCGGTGGGTTGATGTGTGCTGCCGCGCTCGTCGATCTCGCGCCCGATCTCGGCGTTCATCTCTGAGGTCATCACGCTAGCGAGCGCAGCCCGGTCGGCGTTGTCGTAGGAGCGCTGAATCTCGATATATTGTCGCTTCGCCTCTTTCGCGAATCCCTCGGCGTCGAATCCTTGAGGCAGCGGCTTGCGTGCGACACCAAACGCGGGCGCCCCCGGTTCCGCGGCCATTAGCGGCTCGGTCTCCAGCGCGGGCTCGGTCTTCTCCTGGCCGCGCCATGCCGGAACGGGCCGCGCGTCATAGGTCGCGGCCACCTGGTTGTTCGTGGTGTTCGTGCTTGCTCCGGCGTATTGCATGGGAGCGGCCGTTTGCCGTCGACCCAGGAACATCCGCACCAGGAAGATCGCGGCGATCACACCGAGCGCGATCAGCAGCAGGCTGCCGAATCCTTCCGACAATCCGAAATGCGACATCAACGCGGCAAGGCCTAAGCCCGCGGCG
>DASZZK010000228.1:0-4418 GCA_035544975.1 Casimicrobiaceae bacterium
GTCGGGTTGAGTTGCGGAAGGCGTTCCAAGCTGCGGGGCGGGTGGCGTGGTGCCAAGCGGGTTCGCCGCGACGGGAGGTGTCGGAGCGGTCGTCGTTCTCGGACCGGCGGCGACTTTGAGCACCAGTTCCTCGGAGTCGCCACCGAGCGTGAGACGCACGCGGTCGGACTTCACTTCGGCCACGAGCATGCCGTTGACCTGCTCGCCCAGGCGCACGGTGCGAGACTTGCCGCCGGCGACTTCTTTCAGGAACGCAATGCCTCGGTCGCCCGCGAGCGAAGTCCCGGTCAATACGAACTGGCCGCGTTGGAGCTGCGGCCGCCCGGCGTCCGCAACCGCCGTCGGCGCAGGTTTGCGTGTTGGATTGAACAAGGTGCGACTGACGGTCTCGGCGCGACCGGCCAGACCGCCCTCGATCTTGTACTCGGGCAGTAGCGCGGACGTGACCGGCCGCGCCTCAAGCGCGGGACCGGGCTCCGGCAAGCGGTGAACCCTACGCCCCCAGCCAAGCTCGGCGCCGAGCAGCACCGCGAGCGCAAGCACGGGAACAAGCCACCACAGACGGGAGCGCCATCGGTCCATCGCACCGCTCATTTTTTCTCGGGCTCCGTGTAGGCAAAGCCAACCACATCGAACAGAACGTTGACCTCGGGCTCGGCGCCCGGCGCCGGTTTGAAGCCACGAAACGCATTGAGCGGGGAGATCCGCAGGTTCTCCACCACCAGATAGGGCTGTTGAGTCTCGAGCGCGTAGAGGATTTTTTGCAAGTTCGACGTCGTCGCAAAAAGCTGCAAGTTGACGCCGATCACGCGAAAGCGCCCGTCGTCCCTGGGGGCGGTAATCGAGATGGTGGTCAGCCGGCCCGCATTGTTCTCGATCGCCGCCTTGACCATGTCCTGCAGCTCGGCCCCGGCGAGGTTGGGGGCCGTGTTCTTGAGAAAGAAACGCCTGCCGTCCTTGGCCCGCACGGCGTCGAGCGCCTTGCGGTACTCCGGCCCTTGGGCAGCGACCCGGCGATAGCGCTCGAGGCGATCGGTCATCGAGTCGATCGCGACGTCATAGTGGCGATGGAACGCGAGCCACGGAGCGATGAGCAGCGCGAGCCCCAGCGCCACCGCAACAATCAGCAGCACGATGGCAAGCGCCCGACTCTGGCCAGGCTTGAGCGCTATCGACAAAGTCGCCATCAGGATCGGCCGCCGGGGGCAGGGGGTGCCGGCGCGGCCCCGCCAGGCGTGGGCGCAGTGCCGGGCGTGCCGCCGGCCGCTGGCGACGCAAGCGCGGGAGCGTCCGCTGTCGTCGGCGCGACCGGTGCCGGAGCGGCGGGCGCAGGGACAGCTGCGGCAGATGTCGCCGGTGGGGGCAAGCCTGCCGGCGCGGCGGATTCCGCCGTTGCCGCCATCACCGGCACGGGTTCCGGCGGCGTGCCGGTGCGCAAGCGAGAACCAAGCACGAACACCTCGCCCGGGCCCGGCTGCAACTTGGTGGTCGGCGACTGCAGCGCCGCCTGCTCGACCAGCTTGGATTCCTCGAGCGTGCTGATGAGCGCGCCCGCATTGGCCGATTCGCCGCGCAGCGTCAGCTCACGCGCGGTGTCTTTGCCGCGAACCGTGGACTTCACTTCCATCTGAGTGATCCAGGTGTCGTCAGGCAGGAGCCGCGTGATGTCGTCGATGATCTGAACCGTGCCGGGATAAGCATATTTTTTTGCCAGCGCGTAGTTATAGTCGCCCTGCTGACGTTCGAGCTGCGTGCGCAACGCGTCGGCCGCCTCGGCCTCTCCGCGTGCGCTTTCAGTCTGCTTGTTGAGCGCAATGGCGTACTCGCGTTTCTGAACCAGGGGCACCATCAGCACCGCCAACGCACCCAAAGCCACGAGCGCCGCGGGCGCCCACAGTTGCCACCGGCGCCACATCGCGGAGGGCGGACGCGTCTCATGCGGGATCAGGTTGAGTCGGGTGGGCCGGGTGCCGGTGCTGAATGGAGGCCCCGGCACCACGGCGACGACGACGCCACCCCAGTCCTCGACCTGGCGCCGCGCGCTGTCGACCGCGGTCTTCAATGCCGCAACCCAATCGACGCCGATCGTCTTGGCGTCCGGGTTGCGATCGATCACCGCGGCATCGAAATAAAGCTGCTCCGGGCGAAATGGCGTGTGGCGGTCGAGATCGTAGCTAAGCGCCTGCGCAAGATTTTCTTCGACAGCCGCCGGCAATAAGAGCGTCTTTCGCATCACCTGCCGCGGCGGCAAGGCGATCACGACCTTGGGTGTGGCCGCCGTTTCGCCGACAGTCGCGGTCGCCACCGCATTGATCGCGGCGCGGCCCGCGGCCGCCACCTCGCCGGCGTCGCCGGAGAGCGCCACCCTGGCGACCTCGATCAGTCTGAGCTCGCCGTCGACCACTTGCGGCCGCCAGAAGATCGCCTCGCCGTCGCCGAATTCGACCACCGGACGCGTCAGACGGCGGCGCATCCCCCCGCGCCAAGCAGCAGGAATCAGCGGCGCAAGCTCAGCGCTCCACCAGCGCCAAAAGCGCGGCAACCCGGCGCGATGCGCCGCGTTGCGCGCGTGCTGCCGCAGGCTATTGAGTGCGTTTCCCATCCGCTTTGTCGTTGCTATCCTTGTCCGATGCCGCAAGAAGGCGCCGATCGCCTTCCTGCCATTCGAGAATGCCCAACAGGCGCCGCCGCTCCGCAATCGGGCGGATGACCGCTTCCCGCACAAAAGTTACGCCATCCGCGGTCGTGACCTCGGCGCGAATCCGCCAAAGGTTCACCGTCTGGGCAACGATACCCGTAGGCGGAAACACCGGCGCAGGCAGTTTGGCAGCCAACGCATCGCGACGCTGGGCGATGTAGGTGTCGACGATCTCGGGCGTCGCGCCGGGGACGGCCAGCAGCACCGTTCGCGAAGCGAAGGCGGGGTTGATGCCCGCCATCCGGCTGTGGACGGTGAGACTGTCCGCGATTCGGCCATAGACTGCCGGAGTCATGCCCAACACCCGCTGCAGTTCCGCAACCGACTCGAATGGGGCGTTGGCGGGCTTGTAATTCAGGCCTGCAGCCTGGTAGTCCGGCGCCTCCGCGCCGTTGGGCCGCCGCAGATCGTCGACGTCTTTCCAATCGCCAATGACATCGACCAATCGCCCGGCGGTGTCGGCGTCCAGCTCCGCCGCCGTTTGCAACAGACTCTTTATCAATCCGTCCGGTGCGGTGTTGAGGTCGATTTTACCAGACTCGTCGAGTGCCCTGACCGCGATGCGGCTTCCGTTTTCATCCCACACGTGAATGGTTCCGTCCGCGGACCAGAGATCAGCAAGCGTCCTTGGCCGCATCAGCTCGAACACCGTTCTGTAGATCGCCCCGTCGGCGAGCGCTCGCGCCTGCGCCAGCGACAAGCTGTTGCGCGCGGCAAGCGCTTCGTTACGCATGCCATAGGCGAAGCTGCCGCCTATCACGGTCAACAGAATAGTGAGCCACAACACCAGTATCAGCGCGATGCCGCTTTGGCGGTCGCAGCGCGCGCTGCCTCGTATGCGGCGCGGAATCTGTTTTCGACGGTCGGCGGCGGTAACCATGGCCACTCTAGGCAAGACAACGGTTGCGATTGGGGTCCCAGGCTTGGCAACCTGCTTCCGGCGCCAGCCGCGGTTCGACGATCATAGTCGGCCAGGCCTGGCTCTTCGCGGGTTTGACGTCGATGCGAATCAACAGCGGGAGAATCTGCGGATCGTCCCAGCGGTCTCGCCACGTCGGGACGTTGGCGTCGTTGGAATTCGGATCGCGGCCGAAATAACCGAACCGAACCTCGGCGATGTCCTCGGCAAGCACCGAGCTTTCCGCGTCTTGGAAATCCGGAAGCGCAGTCGCGCCGTAGTCCGGAATGACGCGGGCAAGCGTCAGTCGCGATCGATCGCCCGTGGGCGCAACCGCGACACGAAAATAGAACATGCCGCCCCCTGCGCGGCCGGGAAGCGCCGCAGCAAATGCAAGCGAATCGGCGACGCCGGCGAAATAGAGCGGCTGATCGACGACCTTGTGAAATCGGAGGGGATGCTGCGCCCCCAGCGTCTGCCGGAGCATTTCCTCCGTCAGCCGCATGTCGGTCACCTGCTCGACCTTCTGTTCACCGCGGTCCCAGCTGTTGGCCGACAGCGACAAGGAACCGTAGAGGAGCGCGGATATCAGGCCGAGCAGCGCCAGCGCAATAAGGAGCTCGAGGAGCGTGAAGCCGCCGTATGGAACGGAGCCGAGCGCAGGACGAGGCGCACAGCGCGCGATTGTAACGTCAGTAGCCACGCTTCATTCCTTGACCGCGATGCGCACGGTGGATAGCGCGACGGAGCGTTCGCTGCCGGGAGTGCCCGGCCAGGTCACGGTCGCCGCAAGCTTCCACAGGCGCACAGGCATTGCGGTTG
>DASZZK010000229.1:0-6618 GCA_035544975.1 Casimicrobiaceae bacterium
TGTCGCGCCGTCGCGTAGCACTCCATCGCTCCCGCAATCAACGCCAGGCCGACAAGCAACCCGACGGTTCCGGGAGGCTTGCCGAGTTGCAGTCCGGCGAGCGTGAGCGTGCCGTAGGTGACGAACTCGCCGGAGGGGACGAAAATCACCCGCGTTACGGTGAACACCAGCACCAGAGCCAGCGCCAACAGCGCATAGATCGCACCGTTGGTCACTCCGTCCTGCGCCAGCAGCGCCGCGATGGAGAATGTCATGGGGAGGAATGTCCGATCGCTCGCCGCACGACGCCGGATCCCCGCTCAGTTACCAAATTGAGCGGGGATGACGCGCCTGCCTCCTGTTGCCGGCGACGCGAATGCGCTGCGTGGACGCGTCGCCAGCAGCCGCATCATTTAGCCAGAACCCACTTCCCGTTTTCGATGCGGACGATGACGCGCGCACGATTGTCCATGCCGTTGTGGTCCCCGGCATTGATGCTGAACACGCCGTTGCTCGCCGCAACGTCCTTGGAATTCTCCAGTGCGTCCCGCAGTGCGCTGCGAAATGCCTTGCTGCCCGGCTGGCCCTTTTTCAAGGCTTCGGGAATCGCGCGTTGCAGCAGTATGTACGCGTCCCACGCATGGCCGCCGAAGGTAGTCCGGCTCCCGGCACCGTATTTTGCTTCATAGGTCTTGACGTATTCGGCGGCCGACTTCTTGACCGGATTGCTGTCCGGCAGCTGCTCGTACACGAGCATGGGCCCGGCGGGAAGCACCGCGCCGTTGCCGTCGGCACCGACGACGCGAAGGAAATCCGCGTTGGCGACGCCATGCGACTGGTAGATTTTCCCTTTATAGCCGCGCGAGACGAACTCCTTGTGTGGCGTTGCAGCCGGAGTTCCGGCGCCGGCGATCAGCACCGCGTCGGGTTGCGCCGCGAGGATTTTGAGCACCTGACCGGTGACGCTCGGATCGTTCCGGTTGTATTTCTCCTCGGCGACGATCTTGATGCCCGCGGTCTGCGCCGAGCGCTTGATCTCCGCGAGCCAGTTGTCGCCGTAGGCATCGGCAAAGCCGATGAAGCCCATGGTGCGCACGCCGTTGGCGCGCATATGGACCGCGACCGCGTCGGCCATCAGCGAGTCGTTCTGCGGGGTCTTGAACACCCACCTGGTTCTCGCGTCGGTGGGGAGGATGATCGCGGCGGATGCGGCGAGCGAGATCATCGGCACTTCGGCCTCCGCGACGACGTCGCGCATCGCCAGAGAATTAGGCGTTATCGTCGACCCGACGATCACATCGACCTTATCTTCGCTCAGCAGTTTTCGAGTGTTCTTGACCGCCTCGGTCGTGTCCGACTTGTCGTCGAGGACGATGAAGTTGAGCTTCTGCCCGCCGATCGTCGGCGAGCCGATCATTTCTATGGTATTTTTTTCGGGGATGCCCAGCGACGCCGCCGGCCCGGTCGCCGAAAGCGTCACACCGATGTTGATGTCGGCCATGGCGATGCCCGCGCTCAGCAGCATCGCCAAGGCAAGCACAGATTTTTCTGTTCTCATCGTTTTCCTCCGTAAGGCGTAGGTGTTGCGGCAGCAGAAATCAGCGCTTGATCAGCGCGTCACGGATTTCGCGCAAAAGTTCGATTTGCTCCGGAGGCGGAGGCGGCGGCGCCGGGCTCGCGCGCCTCAGGGCGTTGATCTGCCTTACCATCAAGAAAACAATGAACGCCAGGATAAGAAAATTGATCGCTACCGTCACAAAATTGCCGTAGGCGAAAAGTGGGACGCCGGCTTTGGTGAGCGCGTCGTAGGTCATCGGTCCGTTGTAGCCCGGCGGCGGCGAGCCGAGAACGAAGAACCAGTTGCTGAAGTCGAGCCCGCCGAAGATGCGGCTGATGACCGGCATGATCAGGTCCTTCACCAGCGAATCGACCAATCGTCCGAACGCGGCACCTATGATCACCCCGACCGCAAGGTCGACCATGTTGCCTTTGATCGCAAACTCGCGAAACTCTTTCATGAACGCCATGGCGATCTCCCCTACACGTAATGCGGAAAGGCGCGACGCTAGACCGCTGCTTCGCCGGATTCGCCGGTGCGGATGCGAACCACCTGCTCCACCGTGGTCACGAATATCTTACCGTCGCCGATCTTGCCCGTATGAGCCGCTTTGACCACGGCTTCGATCGCACGGTCGACAAGCGTGTCGCTGACGATCACTTCGACCTTCACCTTGGGCAGGAAATCGACCACGTACTCGGCGCCGCGATAAAGCTCGGTATGGCCCTTTTGGCGCCCGAATCCCTTCACTTCGGTGACGGTGAGCCCGGTAACTCCGATCTCGGAGAGCGCTTCGCGCACCTCGTCGAGCTTGAACGGCTTGATGATTGCTTCGACCTTTTTCATGACCCACTCCTCGAGAGCGCGCTTCGCTACAGTTGAAGATTACACCACCGGACAATCTCCCGCCGGCCGGATCGGATCCTTCACGACAGCTGCTTCCACTCCTCCCACGCCGAGGTGATCGGATAGCGCCAGTCCTTGCCAAATCCGCGCGGCGTGATCCGGATTCCCACGGCGGCCTGACGGCGCTTGTACTCGTTGACCTTGATCAAGCGCACCACCTGAGCCACGTCGGCCGCGGCGTAACCTCGAGCCACGATCTCGGCGGGACTCAGGTGCTGTTCCACGTACGCTTCCAGGATCGCGTCGAGTGCGTCGTAAGGAGGCAAGCTGTCCTGATCGGTCTGATCCGCCCTCAATTCCGCGGACGGCGGTCGCGTAATAATGCGCTCCGGGATCACTCGCCCAAGCGTGTTGCGGTAATGCGCGAGCTTGTACACCAGCGTCTTGTCGATGTCTTTCAACACCGCGAATCCGCCCGCCATGTCGCCGTAGAGCGTGGCGTAGCCCACGGCCATTTCCGACTTGTTGCCGGTAGTGAGCACGATCGAGCGATATTTGTTCGACAGCGCCATCAGCAATGTGCCGCGAATGCGCGCCTGAATGTTCTCTTCGGTGGCGTCTTCGGGAAGGCCTTTGAACTCCTCGGCCAGCGTGGCCTTGAACGCCTGGACAACTGCATCGATCGGCATCTCGTCGTAGCGCACGCCGAGCATGCCGGCCATCGTGCGCGCGTCCTCGAGACTGATCGCGGCGTTGTAGACCGATGGCAGCATGACCGCGCGGACCCGGTCGCGCCCGAGTGCGTCGACCGCCACCGCGAGTGTCAACGCCGAGTCGATGCCGCCCGAAAGGCCGAGCAGCACGCCCGGAAACCCGTTCTTTTCGACGTAGTCGCGCACGCCCATGGTGAGAGCGGCATAGACGTTCGGCTCAAGACGCTCGTCGAGAGCACCGCGAACATGTTTTGGCGTCGCGCCCTCGAACTCGGAGAAGGTCACCGTCTCGTGCCACGCCGGCAATTGCTGCGCCACGGTTCCGGAGCCATCGACGATGAATGAAGCACCGTCGAATACCAGCTCATCCTGCCCCCCGGTGCGATTGACATAAACAATCGCCAGGCCGGTCTCGCGCGCACGATCGACGACGACTTGTCTCCGCAGCGCCTGCTGGCGCGTGTGATAGGGCGACCCGTTGGGGACGACGATGAGCTGCGCGCCGGCGTCGCGTGCCGCCGCGGCGGGACCCGCGCACCAGACGTCCTCGCAGATGATGATGCCGACCCGAATGCCTTCGACGTCGACGATGCACGGGTCGCCACCGGCGGTGAAATAGCGCTGCTCGTCGAAAACCGTGTAATTCGGGAGGCAGCGCTTGCGATAGACCGCGATAACCCTGGCGTCGCGCAACACCGCGACTGCGTTGTAGCGTCCATCAGGCGCGAGCTCGGGAAAGCCGACCAGGACGGTGATGCCTTCGACACGGACCGCGAGCCGCGCCAGTTCGTCGGCGCAGGAAGAAAGAAACGCCGGACGCAGGAGCAAATCTTCGGGCGGATAGCCGCACAGCGAAAGTTCCGGGGTGATCAGCAACTGCGCCCCGCCGCGCCGCGCTTCGGCCGTTGCCTCAAGAATACGCGCGGCATTGCCCGAGAGATCGCCGACCACCTGGTTGAGCTGAGCGATCGCGACCCGCATGGGTAAATATTACCATGCGAGCAGCATGCGAAAACTTGCTGCCGGCAGTCGCGCACGCGACAATCACCAAGGCGCGAACCCGATAATCTCCATTCGCGCGTTTCCGAATGCCTGCCGCCACGCTACGGGTCATCGATTCGCTGGCAGCCGTTCCCGCAGCCGCGTGGGACGCGCTGGTCGGCGACGCGCCGCTTTTGTCGCACGCTTTTCTGCACGCGCTGCACGAGACAGGATGCGCGTCGCCGAAGACCGGATGGTCGCCGCGCTATCTGACCGCATGGCACGCCGGCAAGCTCGTCGGCGCCATGCCGCTCTATGTCAAAGCCCATTCCTACGGGGAGTACGTTTTCGATTGGTCGTGGGCCGATGCGTATCGCCGCCACGGGCGACGCTACTATCCGAAGCTCGTTTGTGCCGTTCCTTTTACGCCCGCAACCGGCCCACGGCTCATTGCCGGCACGCCGATGCTGGGCGGACAGCTCCTCGACGGCGCGCTGGCGCTGCTCGAGGATCACCGGCTGTCTTCGCTGCACATTCTCTTTCCCGAGGCCGGGGAAGCGACGCAATGTGAGCGTGCGGGCCTCCTGATGCGCGAAAGCGTGCAATTCCACTGGACCAATCCGGGGTTCAGGGATTTCGACGATTTCCTGGGGACCATGAATCACGCCAAACGCAAGAACATCCGCCAGGAACGACGCAAGCTCGTCGCTGCACACATATCGTTCCGTCGGATGGTGGGGCGCGAGATCAAGCCGTCAGACTGGGATTTCTTTTTTCATTGCTATGCCAAGACCTATGGCGAGCACCATTCCACGCCCTATCTGACCCTGGACTTTTTTGTGCGGCTCGGCCAGACGCTTCCCGACAATGTTCTGCTCGTGCTCGGAGAATATGAGGGCAAGCCTATTTGCGCGGCTCTGGATATTTTCAGCGCCACGACGCTCTGGGGCCGTTACTGGGGAACGGATGTCTACGTCCCCGGATTGCATTTCGAAACCTGCTACTACCAGGCGATCGAATTCTGCATCGAGCGGGGCATCGCCCTGTTCGAGGGCGGCGCACAAGGCGTACACAAGCTCGCCCGCGGCCTGATGCCCGTGACGACACGTTCGGCGCACGCCATTGCCGACCCCGAATTCGCGCGTGCCATCGGCGCCTTTCTCGTCGACGAAAGAATGGAGGTGGCACGGACCGTCGATGAGCTGGAGCGCGCGAGTCCGTTCCGACAAGAGGTCTAGGGCGCGTGCTAGACTTTTCCCGGCGCTGGGATTTGTCAATGAACACCACTCTCCTGCTCGACCGCGACGGCGCGATCGCTACGCTGACGCTCAATCGTCCGGGCTCACTCAATGCGCTCGATTCGGAAATGATCGATGCCTTGATTGCGCACAGCGCCACTCTCGCGGCCGACGACAGCGTGCGTTGCGTCGTCATCAAGGGCGCGGGGCGGCATTTCATGGCCGGTGGCGATATCCGAAGCTTCAATGACCGGCTTGCGGGCGCACCTTCGGATCGTCGGCGCGATTTCACCGGCATGGTCGAGCATATGCATGCGGCCATCGAAAACCTGCAGCGGATGCCCCATCCGGTGCTTGCCAGCGTGCATGGCGCGGTGGCAGGTTTCGGCTTGTCGCTGATGTGCGCATGCGACCTTGCGATCGCCGCGGAGTCGAGTTACTTCACTTCGGCGTATCGTCACCTCGGCCTGACCCCGGATGGCGGAATGTCATACACCCTGCCGCGCCTGGTCGGGCTGAAGAAGGCGATGGAAATCGTATTGCTCGGCGAGCGATTCGACGCCGCGGAAGCGCTCAAGCTCGGGCTGGTCAATCGCGTGGTTGCCGAAACCGAGCTCGATGCAGCGACGCGTCAGCTCGCGATGGCGCTGGCAACGGGACCGGTGCTCGCACTTCGCAACGGCAAACGGCTGCTAAACCAATCGTTGTCGCAGTCGCTGTCGGAGCAGCTCCAGTCGGAAGCGGAGAGCTTTGGCGCGTGCGCGGCGACCGAAGACTTTGCCGAAGGCGTTCGCGCCTTCCTCGACAAACGAACGCCACGCTTCGACGGCAACTAAAGGCGCGCAAGCCCGGCCAGCGCCGCGCGCCACCATCGCCGATTTCGCGACTACGGTCCGCCAGAGCCGCCGCCCTGTCCCCCAGCACCGCCGCCTCCCGGTCCGCCACGACCGCCGCGTCGGCCGCCGCCGTGCCCTCCCGGCCCACCTGAGCCACCCGGCCCGCCTTTACCTCCGCGCCCGCCGCCTCTGCCGCCGCGTCCACCGGGGACCGGCCCGCCGCCGCGCCCGCCCGAGCCGCCGCCACTGCCGCCGGCGCTGCCACCACGACTGCCGGCGCCACCAGCATTGGCGCCTCCGCGGCCACCCCGGCGGTTACTTCCACTCGGCGCGCCAAGACCAGGCGGGCGGCCGCGGTTGGGATCGCGCGGCGCATGATTGTCCCCAGGCGGCGCGCGGTTGCCATCGACTTCACTGATCGGAGCTTCCGCATCGGGGCCGTAGGTGCCGCGGTTGCCGTCGACCTC
>DASZZK010000230.1:0-2570 GCA_035544975.1 Casimicrobiaceae bacterium
ATGTATGCGTCGAGCTGAACCTTGACCGGCCCGATCAGCTTGTCGAGGTGCGGACGGTCACCGAGACCGACGACATGCGAGACGACGTTTGCCTTCAGCCGGTTCATGAAGCCCAAACCCTTGTTGCCGATGACACTGACCTGCACGCCGACGCCCTTTGCCTGCCAGACCTTGATCTTCGAAAGCGCGAGCCGCAACGCGTTGGTATTGAGTCCTCCGCAAAGCCCCTTGTCCGAGGTGATGACAATGAGGCCTACGTTCTTCGGCTCGCCGCGTTTGACGACAAACGGATGTCGATACTCCGGGTTGGCATGCGCGAGATGGCGCGCGATCGCGAGCATCCGGCTGACATAGGGGCGCGAAGCGCGCATGCGCTCCTGAGCCTTTTTCATCTTCGAGGCCGCGACCATTTCCATGGCCTTGGTGATCTTGCGCGTGTTCTGCACGCTCTTGATCTTGGTGCGGATTTCCTTTGAGCCCGCCATCGCAAATCCTGTCCGCTAAAAAGTGCCGTTTTTCTTGAAGTCTTCGATGGCAGCGGACCACGCCTTCTCACCTTCCGCGTCCATGTCCTTGGTTTGCTCGAGCTTGTCCATCAGCTCGGCGTACTTGCTCTTGATGAATTGCCGCAATCCGGCCTCGAACGCGAGCGCTTTCTCGACCGGGACGTCGTCGTAATAACCCTTGGTCACCGAAAAGAGCGTCAGCGCCTCCTCGGAAACCGACAGCGGTGAATACTGCGGCTGCTTCATCAGCTCGGTGACCAGGCGGCCACGATCGAGCTGCCTGCGTGTCGCTTCATCGAGATCGGACGCGAACTGGGCAAACGCGGCGAGCTCGCGATACTGCGCCAGCGATAGACGCACGCCTCCGCCCAGCTTCTTGATCACCTTGGTCTGAGCCGCGCCGCCGACACGCGACACCGAAATGCCGGCGTTGATTGCCGGCCGGATCCCCGCGTTGAACAAATCGGTCTCCAGAAAAATCTGGCCGTCGGTGATCGAAATCACGTTGGTCGGCACGAACGCGGTCACGTCGCCCGCCTGCGTTTCGATGATAGGAAGCGCGGTCAGCGAACCCGTCTTGCCTTTCACCGCGCCTTTGGTGAAGCGCTCCACCCACTCCGGATTGCAGCGTGCCGCGCGCTCCAGCAGCCGCGAGTGCAGGTAAAAAACGTCGCCCGGGTACGCCTCGCGTCCCGGAGGACGGCGGAGCAGCAGCGAGATCTGGCGGTATGCCCACGCTTGCTTGGTCAGATCGTCGTAAATGATGAGCGCGTCCTGCCCGCGATCGCGAAAGTATTCACCCATAGAGCAGCCGGAATACGGCGCGATATATTGCATCGCGGCCGATTCCGACGCCGACGCGGCGACCACGATGGTGTATGCCATCGCACCATGCTCCTCGAGCTTTTTCACTACGTTCATGATCGATGACGCCTTTTGCCCGATCGCGACGTAGACGCAGAAGAGATCCTTGCCCTTCTGATTGATGATGGTGTCGATGGCGACCGCGGTCTTGCCGGTTTGCCGGTCGCCGATGATCAGCTCGCGCTGACCGCGTCCGATCGGCACCATCGCGTCGATCGACTTGAGCCCCGTCTGCACCGGCTGCGCCACGCTCTGGCGCCACATCACGCCAGGCGCAACTTTTTCGATGACATCCTTTTCCTTGGCGTTGATCGGTCCCTTGCCGTCGATCGGCTGACCGAGCGCATCGACGACGCGACCGATCAGCTCGGGCCCGACGGGCACTTCGAGAATGCGGCCGGTGCATTTGACCGTATCGCCCTCCGAAATATGCTCGTACTTGCCGAGGATCACCGCGCCCACGGAATCGCGTTCGAGATTCAGCGCCAGGCCGAACGTGTTGTCCGGAAACTCGAGCATTTCGCCCTGCATCGCATCGGACAATCCGTGCACACGGCAGATGCCGTCGGTGAGGGACACGACCGTACCCTGCGTCCGCACTTGCGCGCCGACGTCGAGGTTCTGGATCTTGGTCCTGATGAGCTCGCTGATTTCCGATGGATTCAACTGCATGATTTTTCCTTGCGTCTTCCCGTGATGGGTCGCGTTATGTTCCGGGTCACGTACGTATCAAACTCGCAGCTGGCTGCTCATAGCCTGGAGCTCGCCGCGAACCGACGCATCGATGACCGTGTCGCCGACCGTGACCCGCGCACCGCCGATCAACTGCGGATCGACGCTTACCGTCGCTTCGATTTTCTTGCCGAAGCGCTTTTCCAGCGCCGCCTTGAGCGAGACGAGCTGCGCATCGTCGACCGGAAACGCGCTGACGATATGCGCCCGCGCCACGCCGTCCGCGCTGTCCTTGAGCGTGTCGAACAAGCGTCGGATGTCCGGCAATACGGCGATGCGATCGGATTCCAGCAGCACGCGAATGAAGCTCTTTCCTTCCGCGCTCAGAGCGTCGCCGCACAGGGAAAGCAGCAGCGATTCCTTGGCCGCGTTGTCGAGCTTGGGATTGTCGAGCGCGGCGCGCACCTTGGGATCGCTCGCAATGTTGCTCGCGAGCTTCAGCATCTCGGCCCACCGAGGCAGCGCGTT
>DASZZK010000231.1:0-2348 GCA_035544975.1 Casimicrobiaceae bacterium
GAGCACGCGTTCGTCTCGCGCACGGCACTCTTTGCCTCGCTGCAGTCGAGCGTGGGGCCGACGTTTACACCGATCGTGGTGCGCGAATCGGAGGTGAGCCTCGATCGGGCGGTCGCGACTTATCTTTTCAACAGCCAGCTCGTCACCCGCGCCGACGGCGGCATGTTGCTGGTCGCTCCCGCCGAATGTCTCGAGGACGAAGCCGTCGCCTTCTACCTTCGCGCGCTCACCTCGGGTGACGGCCCGATTCGCGAGCTGCGCGCGTTCGATCTGCGCCAGAGCATGAACAACGGCGGCGGCCCCGCGTGCTTGCGATTGCGGGTGGTGATGTCCGACGCGGAGCGCGCGGCGGTCGCTGCCAACATCTGGCTCGATGACGAACTGCATGCCGCGCTGGCCGCGTGGGTGCAACGCCACTACCGCGATCGCTTGACCCCGGGCGATCTGGCGGATCCCGCTTTGCTCAACGAGGGCAGACAGGCGCTGGACGAGCTCAGCCGCCTGCTGCGCATCGGCAGCGTTTATCCGTTCCAGATGGCATAGAGCGCATCTCCGGAGCTCCGGGCGCGCGTAGCGCACTCCCGGCGCGGACCGGTTTGGAACAGATTTCTACTCGGCCGCGGTTGCCGGCAGCGTGCGGTGATGCCGCACCGGGGACCAGACCACGGCCGCCGCCGACAGCACCAGGCCCAGCACTCCGACCGTCAGCAGCGTGGCGCGCAGGCCGATGCCCGTCGCCAGCGCACCACCGACGAGCGATCCCAGCGGTGCCGACGCCACCGTGACAAAGCGCATCGTGGCCGTCATCCGACCGAGCAAGCGGTCCGGCGTGATCGCTTGTCGCAACGCCAGATAGTTGATGCCGTACAGCACCGCGCCGAAGTCGAAGATCAGCATCGCGCCGCCGAGCGCAAGCGTCGCCATCCACGGCGGTCCGCCGATCAGCCCGAACGCCTGCCACCCGAATGCGGTCAGGATCAGGCCGTGAACGATCACCGGCCCGATGCCAAACCGCGCCGACAAGCGCTGTGCGAACGCGGAAGCCAGCACGCAGCCCAGGCCGCCGAAAGCGTAAGTGACGCCGATCGCGCCGGCCGATAAACCGATCTCGCGCGTCGCGAACAGGATCAGCACCGCGATCTGCATGTGATGCAGAAATTGCCACAGGCCGGCGAGCCAGGCGAGACCCCACAGCGTGCGGTTCTGCCAGACGAGCTTAAGGCCCTCGCCGATCTCGTTCCATATGCCCGCACCGGCCGATGGATTGGGCACGTCGTTTCGAGCGACGATCCGGCGGAGCATGAGCGCCGATACAAAAAACGAGATCGCATCGAGCGCGATCGCGAACGGCGCGGTCAAGGCGTGGATCAGGCCTCCGGCGAGACCGGGACCGATCAGCGCCGCCGATGTCTCGCCGAGCGCGACTTTGGCGTTGGCCTCGACCAGCCGCTTGCGGCCCGCCATCTGCGCCAGCAGCACCTGATACGCCGCGCCACCGACGACGTTTTGAACGCCGCATAGAAAACCGACCGCAAACAGGATTTCCATCGACAGCGAACCGAACCACGCCGCGATCGGGATCGCCAGCAAGGCGAGGCCGCGCCCGACGTCGGCGAAGATGATCACCGGCAGCTTGCGCACGCGGTCGAGCAGCACGCCGGCGTGCAGGCTGACCAGCGCGAACGGCAGCGTCTCCAGCGCGACCAGAATCCCCATCTGCATCGGCGTGGCATTGAGCAGCAGCGCGGCCGTCAGCGGCAGCGCCAGATTGGTGATCTGGGCGCCAAACGACGTGATCGTGAGCGAGAGCCAGAGCTTGCGAAAATCCCTGGATCGCCACAACCCGCGGAAGGTGCGGCGGAAAAAAGTTCTTGATCGATCGATTAGGGTCATAGTTCGTTTCCTCCAGCCGGAGCGCATAGCGCCCGGCCGCCGATTAGCCACACCGGCGGGAAACGATGCTCGGGAAAAGTGCGCCCGGACTTCGGTTCCCGCCATACCCGGCGGGAACTCGCTCGGGCGGCTAGTGCAAAGGCGGCGGCGTCCCCGACTCGATGCCGGAGAAATGCGCGCCGAGGAAAAAGCCCCATGCGAACGCGCGCGCCGCGAATGCATTCGCGGTGACGGTGGTGGTCGGCGTTCTGGTCATGGCAGGCGCATTCCCTGGAGTGTGATGAAAGGCAACTGAAGTGTACGCGAGCGCAGCGCTGGTGCGCAATACGCCCTGGCGCCATTGAGCTTACTCAGCCATCCGTTTGTCGCATTTACGCAACTCGACGCTGCAACATTGCAGGACGGACTACTTGCCTGCCCGCTGCCGCGCCGTATCGACGTCGAGATACTTCCAC
>DASZZK010000232.1:0-15282 GCA_035544975.1 Casimicrobiaceae bacterium
GGTCGACACCGGTTACCGGCCGCACGCGGGGCTTGCGGGTCGATTTGTTCAGGGATACGACTTCATATCCATCCCCTTCGATGCCAACGATGGCGACGGACGCGATCCGGACGCGTCTGATCCTGGCGATTGGGTAACCCAGGCGGACATTGATGGTCCGTTACGCGGCAAGAAATGTTCGGTCGAAGACAGCAGTTGGCACGGCACGGCGGTTTCCGCAGTCATCGGCGCCAACGGCAACGATCATGCCTGGACCGCCGGCATCGATTGGTCGGCGAAGATCCTCCCGATTCGCGTGCTTGGCAAATGCGGCGGAACGTTTTCGGACATTCTCGACGGTGTCGCGTGGGCGGCCGGCCTTTCAGTGCCCGGCGTTCCACCGAATAACACGCCGGCGCAGGTGATCAACCTGAGTCTGGGCGACTCCAGTGTGAGCGTCTGCGAGGCGGCCGAGCAATCCGTATTCAACGCAGTGCTTGCGCATGGCGTCACGCGCGCGATCGTGATTGCCGCGGGGAACCTACACGACGATGTCGCCAACCACAGCCCCGCGAATTGCAGCAGAGTCATTTCTGTCGGAGCCACCACTTCCGCCGGAAACCGCGCCAACTACAGCAACTTCGGCGCTACGCTGACCATCAGCGCGCCCGGCGGACAGTATCCGCAGTTTGACGGAATCTACACGCTCATCGACAGCGGCAAGACCACGCCAGTCGGCGATACTGCCGCGATTTTCAACGGAACGAGTTTTTCCGCGCCGATCGCCGCCGGTGTCGTCTCGTTGATGCTTGCAGTGGCGCCCAATCTCACCGCGGATCAGGTGCGCACGCTGCTTACTTCATCGGCAAAGCCGTTTCCCGTCACGTCCAATTGCACAACGAGTCTTTGCGGTGCGGGCATCGTCAATGCGCAGGCCGCGGTTCAGGCGGCGCAAGTGGCTGCCGGCGGCGTCAATTACACGGATCTCTGGTGGTTCGGACAGACCTACAACGGCACCGGCATCAGCATCATCCAGCACAACGACATCCTGTTCGCGACCTGGTATCTCTATGACGCGAACGGCAAGGGAAGCTGGTTTGTGATGCCCGGCGGCACCTGGAATCCGGGCCATACGATTTTTTCAGGAGCGATGTACTCGACCGTCGGCGCACCCTTCAACAACTACTCGCCGCCCGCGACGGGACTTTCAGCGGGAACGCTGTCGTTTCATTTCTCGGACAGCAGCAACGGTACGCTGAGCTACGTGCTGACGACCGGACAGAGCGGAGCGTTCGCCATGACACGGCAACCGTTCGGACCCGTCGTGACGCCGACGCACTTCGACTACAGCGATTTGTGGTGGGGCGGGACTTCGCAGGATGGATGGGGCCTGACGCTGAACCAGCATTACGACACGCTGGTCGCGATCTGGTACACCTACGGGCTCGACGGCAAGCCGGCGTTCTACATCATGCCTAACGGAACCTGGACTGGCGCCACGACCATCACCGGGGCCATCTACGCGACGACGGGCACTCCATTTGGGCTGCCTTACAACGTTGCGCAGTTCGTCGGCAACACGGTCGGCAATGTGACCTTCTCGTTCTCCGACGCGAGCCACGCGACGTTTAGCTACACCGTCGACGGCATCACGACACAGAGCAAGGCGGTGGTGCGACAGCCGTTCTAGCGTGGCGTCGCTTGCCACTAGACGGCGCGCTTTCGGATCGCGGTCTTCGCGAGCGGCTTCGTTGCCTTTGGTTTTCCGGCGATTTTCTTCCTGGTTGCCTTCGGTGACTTGGCCGTGGCCACCTTTGCTGACTTGGTGGCGGCCGCTTTCGGTATCACAGTGCTTGTCACCTTCCGTGACCGGGCACCGCGGCCGGCTGACTTGCCGGACTTTGCGGCGAGCAGCGCGACGGCGTCCTCCAGAGTCAGCGCGTCCATCCCATCCTTGTCCGGCAAGGTCGCATTGACCGCGCCGTGTTTTACGTAAGGGCCGTAGCGCCCCGCATGCAGCTCGACCGGCCGCTGGTCCTTGGGATGAGCGCCGAGCACCCGCAACGCGGCCCCGGTGCGCGCGCCGCGGGCCCCGCGCCCTTTGGCGCCCTCCTTGGCCTGAAACTCGAAGCCGATCTTGCCGTCGCCCTGCCTTACCAGGAACGCGGCAAACGGGCGCCGGGTTCGCGAGGACACGAATTGCAGCAAATCCGTCTTGCCGGTCGCAAGCAGCTTTTGCATCTGCGCTCGCTCGACGGGACGCTGCAAGATTACCCGCCCGGAACGGAAGTCGCATGTCTTCTCCGGACCGACCGCTTTTTCGCAGACGTAGGCGGCGGGCAGCTCGAAAACCGCATTGCCGCATTTCGGGCACGGGCCGAGCGATTCCTGGCCGGTGAAATCCGGCGCGACGGCGTCGCTGCCGTCGCCCGAGCCGTCGCCGAAGTCGAATTGAACTTCGTTGGCGTCGTTGAGCTTCAGCTTTGCCGCAAACGGACGGCCCAACTTGCTTCGGAAGCCCTCCAGCGGCCCCACTTCGCGCGTCGAGAGCAGCGCCTCGGCCTCGGCAGCATCGAACTGGCGGCCGGCAACGATCTTCCAGATACCGAAATCGCACGACTGGCACTGAAACTTCTTGTAGTTTTCGTGCACCTCGCCGCCGCATTTCGGGCAGCGGACGCTCAAGGTCGCAAAGTCCCCCGGGATGGTGTCGCTTTCATAATTCTTCGCCTGGCCCACGAGGTGCCGGGTCATCTTGACGATTTCGCGCATGAATTGCTCTCGCTTGAGCTTGCCGTGCTCCATTTGCGAAAGTTTGAATTCCCATTCCGCGGTCAATTCCGGCGAAAAGAGCTCCGGGATGCCAAGGCCGTGTAACAACGTCATCAGAGAGAACGCTTTCGCCGTGGGCTGAAGTTCCCGCCCCTCGCGCAGCACGTATTTCTCGAAGATAAGTCCTTCGATGATCTGCGCGCGCGTCGCCGGTGTCCCGAGGCCCTTTTCGCGCATCGCCTCCCGCAGCTCGTCGTCATCGATCAGTTTTCCGGCGCCTTCCATCGCGGACAGCAGCGTCGCTTCGGTAAAGCGCGCGGGCGGCTTGGTCTGATTGGCCACGATCCGAATTTTCTCGGTCACGACCCTTTCGTTCGGCCTTACCGCGGCAAGCGTCGGGTCGCTGTCGGCTTGCGCTTCCTTGCCATACACGGTGAGCCAGCCCGGCGACGTCAGCACCTTGCCCTCGGTCTTGAAGGGCTCGCCGGCAACGCGCGTGATGCGTGTCGTCAGCAGATACTCCGCCGGCGGATAGAACACCGCAAGGAAACGCTTGACCACCAGATCGTAGAGCTTGGCCTCGAGCTCGTTCAAGCTTTTCGGATGCTGAAGCGTGGGAATGATCGCGAAGTGATCGGAGATCTTGCTGTTGTCGAAGATCCGTTTGTTGGGCTTTACCCATTTTGCCTTCAGTACTTGGCCGGCGAAGACAGAGTAAGCGTTCGATTGGCGCAGCGATTCGAGCGTGTCCTTGACCGTGCCCAGATAATCTTCCGGCAGCGCGCGCGCATCGGTGCGAGGGTAGGTCAGCACCTTGTGCTTCTCGTAGAGCGCTTGCGCCAGCGACAGGGTGGTGCGCGCGGACAGGCCGAATCGGCCATTGGCTTCGCGCTGCAGGCTGGTCAGGTCGTAGAGCAGCGGGGACAGCTGCGTCGAAGGCTTGGTCTCCTCGGTGACGGTCCCCGGTTCTCGTTCGCATTTGGCAACGATGGCGTTGGCCGCCGCTTCATCCCAGAGTCTTTCGGCGCGGGCGTCGGCATCGTCGTCGGATTTCTTGAAGCTCTCGTCGAACCAGCGGCCGTCGTACTCGCCGCTCGCGGCGCGAAACGTCCCGTGCACTTCCCAATAGCCACGGGCGCGAAATGCGCGGATCTTCTCCTCACGCTCAACCAGGATGGCGAGTGTCGGAGTCTGAACACGGCCGACCGTCGTCAGCTGGAAGCCGCCCGACTTGGAATTGAACGCGGTCATGGCGCGGGTGCCGTTGATGCCCACCAGCCAGTCGGATTCAGACCGGCACACTGCCGCGTCGGCAAGCGGACGCATCGTCTCGTCCTCGCGCAGGTGGCCGAATGCGTCCCGGATCGAGCCCTGAGTCATCGACTGCAACCACAGACGCTTGATCGGCTTCGTGGTCTTGGCGTACTGCGCGATATTGCGGAAGATCAGCTCGCCTTCGCGGCCCGCGTCGCAGGCGTTGACGAGGGCCGTCACGTCCTTGCGCTTCAGCAACTTCAGCAGCAGGCGCAGGCGGGCCTCCGCCTTTTCGATCGGCTTGAGCGCGAATTTCGACGGTATCGCCGGCAAGTGCGCGAACGTCCACTTGCCGCGCTTGACCTCTTCCTCCTCGGGCATGCCGAGTTCGAGCAGATGGCCGATCGCCGACGACAGCACGTACCGATCACTTTCGAAGTAGTCGGCATGGCGCGCAAAGCCGCCCAGAGCACGCGCGATATCGGCGGCAACGGAAGGCTTTTCGGCGATGATCAGGCTTTTGGCCATCGGGTCGTTAGGGGTTCGGTGCGCGAAGGAGGGGCAGATAATAGCAAGGACCGCCCCGAGGACAAGGCGAGCGTAGCCCTAGATGGGGACGCTTCGCCTTAACGCACGCGCTGGAATGCGCCGCCTGGAAGCGGTGTGATGCGTCCGGAGAGTTCCAGTTCCACCAGCGCGACGGAAACCGCCCCGGCGGCAAGACCGGTGCGAGCGGTCAGCGCATCGACGCCGGCCGGATCGTGCCCGAGCGCGTCGAGCACTCGTCCGGCGTCGCCTTGAATGTCCGGTTCGGGTGTCTGCGCTGCGACAGCCCCCTCGGGCGCCACCCCGCCGAGTTCCTCGAGAACGTCCTGCGCGGTCTCGACCAGCTTGGCACCCTCCTTGATCAGGCGATGGCTGCCCTTGGAGAACGGAGAATGAATCGAACCCGGAATGGCGAATACCTCGCGACCCTGCTCGGCAGCAAACCGCGCGGTGATCAGCGACCCGCTGGCGAGCGTGGCCTCGACGACCAGAACTCCCCGGGAGAGGCCGCTCAAGAGTCGATTGCGGCGGGGAAAGTTGGCGGGCAAGGGCGGAGTGCCGAGGGGAAACTCGGATAGCAGCCCGCCTTCGGCGGCAAGACGATGGCCAAGATCGCGGTTTGCCGCCGGATAGATCCGATCGGGGCCGGTCCCGATCACCGCGACGCTGCTCCCGCCGGCGCTCAAGCCCCCTCGATGCGCCGCCGTGTCTATCCCCAGGGCAAGTCCGCTGACGATGGTGAATCCTGCGCCGGAGAGCGCGGCCGCAAACGACCCGGCATTGTCCATTCCCTGCGGCGTCGCGTTTCGGCTGCCGACGATCGCAATCGATGGCCGGTTGAGGAGCTCGAGCCGGCCGCAGTAGTAAAACGCCGGCGGTGGGTCGCTTATCGTCAGCAGCGCGCGAGGATAGTCAGCATCGTCCCACGCGACGAGGGCGTGTCCGGGCTCGGCAATCCAGGATAGCGTTCGTTCGAGGAGCGCCGGTTCGGGCCCTCGTTCGATCGCCGCCGCTACCTCGGAGGGTACGAGCTTGGCCAGACTGGAGCGAGAGGCGCCGCGCACTTCCTCGGGTCCGCCAAGGGCTTTGAGCAAGCCAGCCAGCACGCGGGCCGACACGCCCGGCAGAAGCTGCAGCGACGCCCATGCCTCGACGCGGGCGTCGATCTCCATCGGTCGCGTTCCGACGCGCCGGGATTTAGGGCTTGCGCACCAGGTCGCCGATGACGACCGGCTCGGCCGCGTTCAGCACCAGGGCGTAGGCGACCTTGTCGAACGTCCGGAACACGAAGAGCAGTCCTGAGCGCTCAGGAGGAATGTTGAGGTATCGCTGCGGGGGCACGATGACCTGCGTCCGGTCGAAAAACCGGGCAAGGATGTCCGGACCCTCGTAAGGCCGCGGATCGGCAATGACCGGCGTGGGATGATAAATCGCCAGCACGTGGCCGACCTCAAGACCGTCGCGCGTTCCCCGGTCGAGGGTGACGATGAATCCGCGGCCGGCTTCCGCGGCATTGCTTCCAAGGGAGATGATGCGGCCATCGACGACCTTGTCCGGGGCGTGAGGCACATAATTGACCAGTTCTTCCCGGGGAGCCGGAAGGAGCAGATCGTTGAGCAGAATCTCCTCGCGCGCAGCGGTGATCTCCATTCGGGTGACTTCGCCGACGTCGCCGAAGCGATCGACGCGGGCCGTGCCGAGGTAACGCATTTCGTAACCCAGCGTTTCGTTGCTGTCGAAAGAATGCAGTACCTTGCCCGGGCGATAGATGTACCACTGCGTGCCCGACTTCTCGTCGACGTTGAGCGCGTAGACGTAATCGCCTATGCCGCGCACGACGCGATTGTCGCGGGCAGCAATGATCTTGGCCGCGCCCGGAATGCCGTCGGCGTCGGTAACGACCGGCAGCGACAGGAAGGGAGCGAGGTCGCCCGGCGGGATGCTCGGAATCGCCTCGCCCTCGAGGCTGTCCACGCGTATGGACGGCGACAGCCGCACGTCGGGTCGCGGGCCGACGGGCCCGCCATCGCGGCGCGCGAGGGAAAGACGCCATTCGCCGTTGACCTTGTCCAGCGCGATAACGTCACCTGGATAGATCAAGTGCGGATTTTTGATCTGGTCGCGGTTCATGCTCCAGATTTCGGGCCAGCGCCAGGGCTGCTTCAGAAACTTTCCGGAAATGCCCCAAAGCGTGTCGCCTTTTTGCACCGTGTAGCGGTCGGGTGGGTTGTCCTGGAGCTGGAGATCCTGTCCCCGCGCGGGCGACGCCGAGAGCAGAAACGGCAACACGCAGGCCGAAAACAGCAGGGGCGCTATGATAGACTTTAGGCGCATGAGGCCTCTCCAAAAGGCGGCGTCCGGTGGACTTGCAAGTGTCCTAAACCGCCGCAAAATAAGGGTTTAGGGGTGATTCTGCATCCCGAGTATCCATTTTGCAAGCATTTATGGTTCTGGACATTCTTGAGTACCCCGATTCCCGGCTGAGAAAGATCGCCTCGCCGGTCACTGCGGTCACCGCCGACATCCGCAAACTCGTCGCCGACATGGCCGAGACCATGTACAGCGCGCCCGGCGTGGGGCTGGCCGCGACCCAGGTCAACGTGCACAAACGGGTGCTGGTGATCGACGTCAGCGAAGCGCGCAACGACCTGCGAGCTTTCATCAACCCGGTGATCGTGGCGGCGGAGGGCGAGGCGGAGTGCGAGGAGGGCTGCCTCTCGGTGCCGGGGTACTACGACAAGGTCACGCGGGCGGCAAGAATCACGGCTCGCGCACAAAACGAGCGTGGAGAGATGTTCGAGCTGTCGACCGACGGCATGCTCGCGGTGTGCATCCAGCATGAGATGGATCACCTGATCGGCAAGGTCTTCGTCGATTATCTGTCGCCGCTGAAACGCGCACGCCTGTCGGCACGACTCCGAAAAAAACAGCGGCTCGCGGGCTGATCCCCCCGGCCTTTAGCCGCCCCGGTTCCCAACTCGTTCCCACCCTTGGCATCCGCTCTGCGAGTCGGGTTCGCCGGCACGCCGCCGTTTGCCGCAACGGCGTTGACGGCGATCCTCGGCGCCGGATTCCGTGTTGTGACCGTCTTGACCCGGCCCGACCGGCCGCGCGGGCGCGGGCTCAAGCTCACGCCCAGCGCGGTGAAGTCGCTCGCGCTTGAACGAAGTTTGCCGCTGCTGCAGCCGGCCACGCTCAATGATCAAGCCGCCCGGGCAGAGCTAGCCGCCGCCGCGCTCGATGTGCTGGTGGTTGCGGCTTATGGCTTGATCCTGCCGCAACCGGTCCTCGCGGCGCCACGGCATGGCTGCATCAACATTCATGCCTCGCTCTTGCCGCGCTGGCGGGGGGCGGCGCCGATCCAGCGCGCCTTGCTCGAGGGCGATCTCCAAACGGGAGTCAGCATCATGCAGATGGACGCCGGGCTCGACACCGGCGGGCTCATCTCGGCGCGCGCGGTGTCCATCGGCCCACGCGACAGCGCGGCAACCCTCACCGACAGGCTTGCGGCCGTGGGCGCAGAAGCGATCGTCGATACGCTGATCCGGCTTCAGCGCGACGGCCACGTCGAGGCTCTCCCGCAGCAGGAAGACGGGGCGAGCTATGCCCGCAAGATCTCCCGCGACGACGCGGCCATCGATTGGCAGGCAACTGCGCCCGCCATCGATCGCCAGGTGAGGGCGCTCAATCCCGTCCCCGGCGCTTTTACCGTTCTGGGCGGGAAGCCGATCAAGATCTGGTCGTCAGAGCCCGCAGCGGGCCACTTCGGCTCGCCGGGCACCGTCGTCCGGACGGGCGGCACAGCCCTGGTGATAGCTTGCGGCGAAGGGGCGCTCGCGGTGCGCGAACTGCAGCGTGCCGGCGGCAGACGCCTCAACGCAGCCGATTTCCTGTCCGGCAACCCGATCGAGGCAGGAACCCGGGTCGGTACGACATCCCTCAATTGAGAACCATCCAGGCGCGGGCAAGGAGAAGCCGAGAGCGGCGCGAGCAAGCGAGGGAGCCGTTGAATCATTACCCGTCCGCTACCATCTAATGGAACAGGAAACCCACACCCGCAAACTCGGGTAGAAAGGCGACGATGTTCGGCAACTGGTTCAAAACGAGCTTGTTGATGGCTGCCATCATGGCCTTGTTCGGCATGGTGGGTGCGGTGCTGGGCGGAGCACAGGGAATGCTGCTGGCTTTGGCGCTCGGTCTGGCCACCAATCTTTGGGCGTACTGGTACTCCGACACCATGGTGCTCAAGCTGTACAACGCCCGCGAAGTCGACGCGACATCGGCGCCCCAGCTTTATGCCACCGTCCAGGATCTTGCCGGCCGCGCCGGATTGCCGATGCCGCGTGTCTACTTGATCGACGAAGCGCAGCCCAACGCGTTTGCGACCGGACGCAGCCCGGAACACGCGGCGCTTGCGGCAACGACGGGCATCCTGCAACTGCTGACTGCGCGCGAGTTGCGCGGCGTGCTGGGCCACGAGCTCGCGCACGTGCGAAACCGCGACATATTGACGTCCACCATTACGGCGTCGATCGCCGGCGCGATCTCGACGCTGGCGCACTTCGGCATGTTTTTCGGGCGCAGCGACGACGACCATCGCAATCCGATACTTGCGATCCTGGTGCTGATCCTGGCGCCGATCGCGGCGCTGCTGATTCAGCTTGCGATCTCGCGCGGCCGTGAATACGAAGCCGATCGCACAGGCTCGGAAATCTCCGGCGATCCGCGCGCGCTTGCCGACGCGCTCGCGAAAATCGATCGCTATGCGAAGGGCCTGCCGCTGGAAACAGCCGAAGCGCATCCGGCGACTGCGCAAATGATGATCATCAATCCACTGCACGGCGGCGGCATCGCCGGACTTTTCAGCACGCATCCGCCGACCGAGGAGCGTATCCACCGCCTGCTCGCGCTAGTACGGTAAGGAGGCGGTTCGCCTCACCGCGATGGAGCAGGCGCAACGCATCGCGGCCAAGGCAGTGCGCAGGGTGCTCGCCGGTGTCGCGCTGGGCGCCGCGCTCGAAGAGGCCGGCGCATCGAAATCGGGAGAACGCGCTCTCGCCACCGAGCTCGCGTACGGGACGCTTCGCTTCCTGGGTCAGGTACGCACAGCGGTGCGGATGCTCGCGGAGCGTCCTCTGACCGACCCGAGCATCGAAGCGTTGTTGTGGGTGGCGCTCTATCAGCTGATTCACACGACAGCGCCGGCTCATGCGGTGGTCGACAGTGCGGTGCGGGCGACGGGTCAACTGAAGCGCACGTCGGCAAAGGGCCTCACCAACGCTATTCTGCGCACTTTTCTGCGCCGCCGCGAAAGCCTTCTCGACGAGATCTCGAGCGATGCGGAAGGACGCTATTCGTATCAGCGGTGGTGGATCGATCGCATATTCGCGGAGTATGCGGCCAGCGCTCCGGAGATTCTCGATGCAGGCAACGCCCGGCCGCCGCTCACGCTGCGCGTAAATTGCCGCGAAACATCGCGCGAAGAGTATCTCGACGCGTTGAGGCTGGCGAGCATTGCCGCAAGTCCGGTCGGCACGTCCGGGGTGATCGTTGCCGAGCCGCGGCGGGTCGAGGATCTGCCTGGCTATGCCGAGGGTTGGTTTTCGGTGCAGGACGCCGGAGCGCAGCTTGCCGCGCCTTTACTGGATGCGCATGACGGTATGCGAGTGCTCGACGCCTGCGCCGCGCCCGGAGGCAAGACGACTCATCTCGCGGAGCTCGCCGAGCTCGAATTGGTCGCACTCGACCATGACGAGGGGCGGCTCGAGCGGGTAGCCGGCAATTTCTCGCGATTGCGCTTGACCGCAAAGTTGCACGCCGCCGACGCAGCCGACACCAGTGCGTGGTGGGACGGCATCGCGTTCGATCGCATCCTGCTCGATGCACCGTGCACCGCATCGGGTGTCGTACGCCGGCATCCGGATGGCAAGTGGCTGCGGCGCGAAAGCGAT
This sequence comes from Casimicrobiaceae bacterium, assembly GCA_035544975.1. Lineage (GTDB taxonomy): Bacteria > Pseudomonadota > Gammaproteobacteria > Burkholderiales > Casimicrobiaceae > PALSA-1003. The sequence goes on from DASZZK010000232.1 coordinate 10,503, forward strand.
ATCGACGGATTCGTCGCACAGCAGAAGCGTTTGCTGGATGCGCTCTGGCCCTGTCTGAAGTCAGACGGCAAGCTGCTCTACGCAACGTGTTCGATCTTTGGCGCTGAGAACAAGGGTCAGATCGCCGCATTTGTCCTGGACCACCGCGACGCATCGCGCGCGCAATGTGCGCTCTCCGCCGAAGTCGGCGCTCACGGAGGACAACTCTTGCCAGCCGGGGCCGGCGCAGCGCACAATCACGACGGGTTTTTCTACGCCCTCCTCCAGAAAACCTGATTGCTTCCGAAAGAGCCTGTGCGCGGCCCGACGCCGCTCGCGGCATGTCGCCAATGTCCCGTCTTGTATTCGGCCTTCTTTGCGTCGCGCTGTCGCTGCTGCCGCCGATCGTGGCGGCGGCTCGCGCCGACACGATCGGCGTGCAGTCGGCCGAGTTGGTTCCTGACGACGACGACTACGTCCTCACCGCACAGTTCGACGTCGCCTTCAATCCGACACTGGAAGAGGCGCTGCAGAATGGCGTGTCGCTCTATTTCGTTCTGGAATTCGAGCTTGGACGGCCGCGCTGGTACTGGCTCGACGAGAAGGTCGCGCAACTGACGGTTCAATATCGATTGACGTATTCGCCGTTGACGCGTCAATACCGCCTGACCACGGGGCTTTTGGGCCAGCAACTCGAGTCTCTCGATGAGGTGCAACGCCTGCTGTCGCGCGTCGGCGCCCGCCCCGTGGTTCGCAAGGATGCTCTGCTCAAGGGCGCGCGCTACGACGCCGCCGTGCGCTTGCGTCTCGACGTCGCGCAGCTTCCCAAGCCATTCCAGATCAATGCGCTGGCGTCGCGCGACTGGTCGTTGCAGTCGGAATGGTATCGCTGGAGCTTTCTCCCGTGAGCAGCGTGCTCGCGCCTCGTCTTATCCGCTACGTCGTGCTGGGCTGCGCCGTTCTGGGCACGGTTTTCCTGTTTCTGCTCGCCACGGCCAGCGCCAACACTTCGTTGTTTGCGGGGAACTACACCTTGCTGGTGGTCCTCAATGGCGTGCTGGTCGCGGTGCTCATGGCGCTCGTCGCCTATCAGCTGTGGCGGCTGCGCAAGAATCTCAAGGCAGGTGTCTTCGGTTCGCGCCTGGCTGCCCGCCTGGTGCTGTTGTTCGCGCTCGTCGCCGTTTTGCCGGGAGCTTTGCTTTACGGCGTGTCGATACAATTTCTCGGCAAGAGCATCGAGTCGTGGTTCGACGTGCGCGTCGATCGCGCGCTCGAAGGCGGGCTCAATCTTGGCCGTAATGCGCTCGAATATCTTCTCAAGGAAACAACCAACAAGGCCACCCAGCTTGCGCTGACGCTGGAGGAAAGCGAGCGCGGCGGACTGGTGGCGAATCTCAATCGCGCCAGCGAGCAAGCGGGCATCTACGAGGCCGCACTGTTCTCGTCCACGGGTGGCGTTCTCGCTGTCGGCGGCATTTCGGGGTCGATGGCCACGCCGGAGCCCCCGCCGCCGCAGGCCCTGCTACGCGCTCGCGTGCAGAAGACGTTTGCCGCCATCGAGGAGACACCTGACCAGGTGCTGCTCCGGGTGGTGGTGCCGGTAAACAGCTCGGACCCGAACGGGCCGTTACGAGTATTGCAGGTGGTCGAGCAAGTGCCGAAGCAACTGCAGGAGGATGCCAAGAAGGTTCAGGCCGGATATCGCGATTACCAGGAAATTTCATACTCCCGCGGCGCGCTGAAACGTTTGTATGCACTGACGCTTACGCTGACGCTGCTGCTGGCGCTGTTCTCGGCGCTTGGCCTCGCCGTCGTGCTCTCGGAGCAGTTCAGTCTGCCGCTGGGGCTGCTCGCCGAAGGCACCCGGGCGGTCGCACAGGGCGACTTCAGCCGCCGTCATCCGGTCCAAAGTCGCGATGAGCTGGGCGTGCTGACGGAATCGTTCAACACCATGACGGCGCAGCTTGCGGAAGCGAAACAAAAAGGCGAGGAGAGCCACCGCGCCGTCGAAACGACGAGAGCTTATCTCGAAAGCATCCTGGCCAACCTTTCGGCGGGAGTATTGGCATTCGACAATGCGTTCCGGCTACGAACGGCGAATCCAAGCGCGGCTGTGATTCTGCAGCAGCCGCTGACGGACCTGATCGACGTTCCGCTGGCCGATTGGGGCCGGCGCTTGCCGGCTCTCGACGCGTTTGCGAACCTTATCGCCGAAGGCTTTCGCACCGGTCGCGACGGACAGTGGCAACGTCAGGCCCAGCTTGCGGTGTCAAATCACACACGCGTGCTGCTGATGCGCGGCTCCGGGCTTCCGGGCGAGCCTGCACCGGGGCGCGTCGTGGTGTTCGACGATGTGACCGAGCTCGCCGACGCGCAGCGCGACGCCGCGTGGGCGGAGGTCGCGAGACGCCTTGCTCACGAAATCAAGAACCCGCTGACGCCGATCCAGCTTTCCGCCGAGCGCCTCGCCGTCAAGCTCAGCGGCAAGCTGGATGCGTCCGACGAGGAGACGCTCTCGCGGGCGACCCAGACCATCGTGGCGCAGGTGGCAGCGATGAAGCACATGGTTGATGATTTCGCCATCTACGCCCGGCAGCCTCGGCCTGGGCGAATGCAACCGGTCGACATCAACGCGCTGTTGCTCGATGTGCTCGGCTTGTACGAAAATCTGCGGCCCCATGTTTCGCTCAAGCTTGTCGACGACAATCCCATCATTCAGGGTGAGCCGACGCGATTGCGTCAGGTATTTCATAATTTGCTGCAGAACGCAATCGATGCTCAGGCAGACTCCGCTACTCCCGCGTACGATATCGCGGTCGAGATCCGCGGCAGCGAGCTTGCGCTCTCGATAGGCGATCGCGGCAGCGGATTCCCGGGAGACATGATTCGCCGGGCGTTCGAACCTTACGTAACAACCAAAGCCAAAGGCACGGGCCTTGGCCTTGCCATTGTCAGAAAGATCGTTGAAGAGCATCACGGCCGCGTCACCGTCGAGAACCGTCCGCAAAATGGGGCGCTGGTGACGCTCTATTTCCCGCTTGAAGGAAACACGAATTGATAGCGCAGCCGAACGAAATCCTTATCGTCGATGACGAAGTCGGCATCCGCGACTTGCTGTCCGAAATTTTGCGGGACGAAGGCTACCAGGTCAGCGTGGCAGAAAATGCCGGCCAGGCCCGCACCTATCGCGCGCGAGCGCAGCCGTCCCTCGTCTTGCTCGACATCTGGATGCCCGACACCGACGGCGTGACGCTGCTGCGCGAATGGGCGGCCAACGGGCAGTTGACGATGCCGGTGGTCATCATGTCCGGTCACGGCACTATCGAAACGGCGGTCGAAGCGACCAAGATCGGCGCGTTCGACTTTCTGGAAAAGCCGGTTGGCTTGCAAAAGCTCTTGTCGACGGTGACGCGGGCGCTCAAGGCTGCGGCCGGGCAGGCGCCGCGTCGTGTGTCTCTCATGGCTCTTGGCACCAGCGCGCCGGTGATTGAAGTCGAGCGCGCGATCGAACAGCTGTTGCGCGCCAACCGGCCGGTGCTGGTCGTGGGCGAGCCCGGAGCGGGACACGAGATCGTGGCGCGGGCTATGCACACGCCCGATACGCCGTTTGTGACGCTCGTCAACGGCGGTCGTCTGGCGACGAATCCCCTGCCGCTCCTCGAGGAAGCGCGCGACGGCACGCTGTACTGTGCGGAGATCGGCGGCTACACCAAGGCCGAGCAGAAAGGCCTCGCATTTCTGCTGCCCAGGATCGAAAAGCACAACACGGTTTTGGTTTGCACGAGCAGCGAGCAGCTGGGCAATCTCGCCGCGGAAGGGCGCTTCGATGCCGGGCTGCTCGCAAGTCTTTCGGTCGGGGCGGTCATGCTTCCGCCGCTGCGGCAAAGGCGCGAGGATCTTCCCGCGCTCATCGACCGGTTCTGGCGCGACATTACGGCGAGTCAGCGAACGGTCGGCAGATTGCACTCGGCTGCGGTATCGGCGCTTTCGGCCGCGTATTGGCCGGGAAATCTCGACCATCTGCACAACGTCATGGCCAATCTGGCGCTCACCGTCGAAAGCGAGATTACCGCCGAGCACGTGCGCCGCCTGCTTGGCGAGACTGCGCTGGCCCCGGCTTCGGCGATCTCGCCCGAAGTTACCGCGCGTTTTTTCGAATTGCCTCTGCGCGAGGCGCGCGAGGCTTTCGAAAGAATCTACTTCGAGCACTTGCTGGGCAAGGAGCAAAGCAATATGAGCCGCGTCGCCGAGCGCGCGGGTCTCGAGCGGACGCATCTCTACCGCAAGCTCAAGCAGCTCAACATCCGTTTTTCGAGACGCTCAGACGAGGGAGCATGCTGAACTCACCCGGCGCGGTCGCGCCGGATTTGGCGCCGCTCGTCCGAAAGCCCCTCGCACCGCTGGTCATCGGAGCGATCGGCATCGTCTTCGGCGACATCGGCACCAGCCCGCTGTACACCCTTCGCGCGTGTTTCACCGGTCCGTACGGCTTGCCGCTGACGCCGGACAATGTCCTCGGCATCTTGTCGGTGGTGTTCTGGGCGATCATGATCGTTGTCACGCTCAAGTACGTGACGCTGATCATGCGCGCCGACAATCGCGGAGAGGGCGGCATCATGGCGCTGACCGCGCTGGCTTCGCGGGGGCTCGAAACCAGCCATATTCGGTGGTGGGTGGTCGGGCTCGGTATTTTCGGCGCCGCGATGTTCTACGGCGACGGCATGATCACGCCGGCGATCTCGGTGCTCTCCGCGGTCGAAGGACTCGAGATCACCGCGCCGGTGCTGACACCTTATGTCGT
>DASZZK010000233.1:0-7819 GCA_035544975.1 Casimicrobiaceae bacterium
AAGGCAATGCTTGCTTGAGGCAGGAATGCTCCTTGCCGCGCGCTTGGTCTCGGGTGTGGCCTGCGCGCTGCTGCTCCAGGATGTGAACTTGGGCGGCCTGCCGCAATCACCATGGAATCCATGCGACGTCCCCGCGCTTTCATGATCCTGTTTGCGGCAGCGCTGCTGCTGCACGGTGCCGTCCTGTTGTGGTCGCTTGCGATTGCCTTTGAAGCGATTCCCCCAACGATCGGCGTCGGCGACACCGCCGTTGTCGTTCCCTTGTGCCTGGTTTTCTTCTGGACGATGCTCGCTCTGTGGCCGACCTACACGCGTATCGTCGCCGCGGTCAGCGGCTTGCTTGTCGCGAGCGCGTTGTTGACGCCGGGTGTCGTGGTCGTGGTCGGGCTCATACTGCTCAACGCGCACCTGGTCGGCGCGCGCCTGTTTGCCTGGTTGCGCCGGGACGACAACGCCTCCGCCGCGCTTCCGGCGAGCGTCACCACGCTGATCGGCCTTTGCGCCTGGATAGGTGTGATGTCGATCACCGCCTCGATGATGTTTCACTATGCACCGGTGTATGTCGCGGCTCTGCTCGTGCCTCTCGGCGTCTGGTGGCGCCAAGCGCTTTCGGCATTGAAATCGCTGCGACAGGCGCTAGTTCGCCCCGCCGTGGCGGTGCGCGGTACGGAGCGAGCATGGATCACCTTGTTGCTTACGGTTGTCGTGCTGCATTTGTTCATCGTCGCGAAGCCGGAGGTTGGCTACGATGCGAACGCGATGCATCTTCAGTTCGCTCGGCTGTTCGCGGAATATCATCGGTGGCGGTTCGACGTGACGCGATACGTTTGGGCCGTGATGCCGCTCGGCGCGGATTATGCATTTGGTGCCGCGTACATCCTTGGCGGGGAAGGCGCCGCGCGATTGCTCAATTTTTGCTTCGGCGGCCTGTCGTGCCTGATCGCTTATCAGCTTATTTGCAGGTATGCACGGCGCGAGATCGCGCTTCTCAGTGTTTGTCTCTTTGCGTCGACGCCCCTCGCGTTTCTCGAAACCGGCACGCTTTACGTCGAAAATCTGTGGATCGCATTTCTTCTGGGCACGCTTCTACTGGCGTTGGACTATATGACCAGACGATCGGCAACGACGCTCGCGGCATTTGCGATGCTCTGTGCCGGCGCGATGCAAACGAAGGTGATCGGATTGATATGGGTCACGCCGCTCGTGCTCTACGTCGGATATCTCGTGTTGCGGCGGCAAGGCGCCGAGGCGCGAACGATAAATCGCAGGGCGCTGCTCTTGATCCTGGCCGCGACATTGCTGGCAGCATGGCCCTATGCCAACGCATGGATGCGCACCGGCAATCCAGTATTTCCGTTCTTCAACGGCTTTTTTCGCTCGCCGTACTTCGACTCGGGAAGCTCGTTCACCAACCCGCTCTACGTCGTGCCGCTTCGTCCGTGGAGCATTTACGAGCTCTTTTTTTCCAGCGGTCGCTTTATCGAGGGACGAGCCGGAGCGGCCGGCTTCCATTGGTTATTGCTGCTACCAGTGATTTGGCTGGCTTTCCTGCGTCGTCGGCCTCTCGCGCAGTGGCTCTGCCTGGCGCTCGCCGCGCTATTCTTTGTCGCCGTGTTCTCACAGCAAGCCTATTTGCGTTACCTGCTGCCGGTGCTGCTGTTGATCACGGTGCTCGGCGGATGGGCTTTGAGCGATCTTTCGTGGACGCGCTCAGCACGCGTCGCGCTGTTGGTGGTTGGAGGAATGCTTTGCCTGCTCAATCTGCAATTCATGTTTGCCGGAAGCTGGACCAACGAGAAGATCTGCCTCAGCTGTTCGCTGGATAGCCAAGCTCGAGCGCACTATATCAATACCTTTCTTCCCGATCGGGCGGTTGCCGCGTATCTCAATGCCACCCTTCCCCAGGCACGAATAGGCTTCTTCCTGCTCAACGCACCGGGCGCCAGCGGCTACATCGGCTATTCGCGTGCCGCAAATTGGCACGATGTCGAGGTCTTTAGGGCCTTAGTGGGGGCTAATTCCGCGGAAGATATGCTCGCCATCGCCCGGCGCTATCGGCTGACGCACGCAGTGTTCCTGGAATCTTCAGCCGAGGGCAACAATCCGATCATTCCCGCGATCGGTGCATTCCGGGACCGGTACACGTCGCCGGTCTGGCGCCATCGAGGTTTGGTGGTAACTGCGATCAAGCCGGAGGTCTGAAGCTGCTCAAATCAGTGGATGACATAAACACGAGTGGATCGCCGCCGCCAAAAGGATCTCCAATCCGCTGGCGCATGGCAGCAAACGATCAACGGCCGCCGCCGGGAAACAGCGTCCCACCTCGCTGCAAGGGATCGCGCGGAACATTCTGGACATCGAAGTTAAGCGCGCCCAAGAGGAGTTGGACGCCCACAAGGACCGGCAGTGCCGCCAGCATGACCGCCCCGGCCGTCGTCGGCACACCGGTGATCGACGAATGGATCCAACGCGCCGCGCCATAAGTCGCTCCGCTGCCGGCAATGAGCAGGCCGAGTAAAAGCTGGAGCGTTCCGGCGTTAAAATCCCGCAGAAAGTAGGCGTAAAAGATGCGCTTGAACGCAGCTCGTAAATACTTGAGGGGAAACGCCGCCGCGACGTGACTGATGCGAAGGTTGCTCGTCTCCCCTTGATAACGCGCGGGCATTGGCACGTCGCGAACAACCGCGCGGATCGTATAGAGGCGAAACAGCATGTCGGACTCGAAGAAGTACCCGCGATCGAGTTTTTCCAGAGGCAGCGCGGCGAGTGCCGTGCGATGAATCGCGCTGTAGCCGTTGGTAGGATCCATGATGTCCCAGTATCCGCTTGTCATCTTGTTGACCAATGACAGCATGGCGTTGCCGAACAGCCGCGCCCTTGGCATGGCACGCAGGAACGCAAGATCGTAGAAGCGATTCCCCTTGGTGTAATCGGCATCGCCGCCCACGATCGGCCGGATGAATCGTGGAAGGAGCGCGGGGTCCATCTGCCCATCGCCATCGATCTTGACGACCACATCAGCGCCGTCGGCAAGCGCAGCCTTGTAGCCGGTAATCATCGCACCACCCACGCCTTGATTTTCGGCGTGCGTAAGGACCTTTACCCGGCCATCCGTGCATTCCTGCCGAATCAATGCGGCGGTTTGTTCAGGGCAGGCGTCATCGACGACGAAAATGGCGGAGACATCGGGGCCGATGCCACGAATGACGTCCAGGATGTACCGGCGAACGCGGTAGCAGGGAATGACGACTGCGACGCGCGCTGCTTCGCAGCTCATTTAGCGGAGCGCGATGATCACGCCGAGCATGATGATCCCGCCCCCGACCAGCGTATTCCACGACCATGGCTCGCCGAGCAGGAAATGCGCCGCGACGGGCACCAGCACAAACACCAGTGCATAGATTGGAAAGGCGGCCGACAGTGGAACGGCGCGCAGGATGAACACCCAGAGTATCGTCGTCAGCCCATACAGGAACAACGCCAACACCATGGCCGGCGACAAGAACCCGCGCGCTGTCGCCCACGACCAGCCATCAATGCGCCATTGCGCCGCCGCTACTTTGAACAGCATCTGCCCTGCAGCGATCAGCACCACGCACAGCAATGTCAGAAGAAGCCAGCGGGTCGACACGATTGGATCAGCTCAATTTGCGTTTGACGCGTGGGGAATTGGGTGGGCCTTGATCGACGGCAGATCAGCCGCGGCGCCGCTTCAGCGCCAGCCATGCCGACCAGATAAACCCGGAAATCGCATACACCACGAAGCCGGCAAAAGGGATCACCGACGGCTGGTAGCTGATCAGCACAATGAACAAGACGATCAGGATCACGACGGCGAACGGAACGCTGCGACGAAGGTTTATCGTCTTGAAGCTGTAGTACTTGAGATTGCTGACCATCGTAAGGCCCGCGAACAGCGTGACCGCCCAGGCGGCCCAACGCACGGTTTCCGGGTCGATGGCGTAATCGTCAATGATCCAGACGAAACCGGCGACCAGCGCCGCCGCGGACGGGCTTGGCAATCCCTGGAAATAGCGCTTGTCGGCAACCTCGAGCATGGTGTTGAAGCGCGCGAGCCGCAGTGCCGCGCCCGCGACATAAATGAAGGCCGCGATCCAGCCCAGCTTGCCCATGCTGCGCAGCGACCATTCGTAGACGACCAGCGCCGGCGCCGCGCCAAACGAAACCATGTCGGAGAGGCTGTCGTACTCGGCGCCGAACGCGCTCTGCGTCTTGGTCAGGCGTGCGACGCGTCCGTCGAGACCGTCGAGCACCATGGCGACGAAGATCGCAACCGCGGATTGATCGAAGCGCCCGTTCATCGCCTGCACGATCGCGTAAAAACCGGCGAACAGCGCCGCGGTCGTGAACAGATTCGGCAGCAGGTAAATGCCGCGTCGCCGAATCCGGTTCTTGGCCAGCGCGCGCTCCTGCTTGAAATCTACCATGCGGCTAGCCTAGCAGGGCGGGCACGGCAACACAACGTCGCACAGAAAAACCGCTATGCGGTTTCGGCAATGATCGTCGACGTGGCTTTCGCCATGTCGCCGACCACGACTTTCGGCGTTGCGGAAGGCGGCAGGTAGATGTCAACGCGCGAGCCAAAACGGATAAAGCCGTAACGCTGTCCGCGTGCGAGCGTATCCCCAGGCCCGACGTAGCAAAGAATGCGCCGCGCGATGAGTCCCGCGATCTGGACGCACGTCACGTCGACTCCGTTCGCGGTCGCGATGTGAAGTGCGTTGCGCTCGTTCTCGATTGATGACTTGGCCAGCGCCGCGTTGAGAAAGCTGCCGGCGTGATACCACTTGCTGCGCACGATGCCGTCGACCGGGCTGCGGTTGGAGTGCACGTTGAAGACATTCATGAACACGCTGATCTTCAACGCGTCGCGGTCGAGGTAAGGGTCGCGCGCCTTTTCCACCACCACGACACGTCCGTCGGCGGGCGACAAGACCGCGTTAGGCTGCGACGGAACCACACGCGGTGGGTCGCGGAAGAACTGAACGATGAACACCACGACGAGCCATACCGGCAACGCCGCCAGCCACCAGCCGGCGAGCGACAACGCCAGGGCCACTGCCGCCGATATCGCGACGAACAGCCAGCCCTCGCGGGCAATGATCGGATGCGGATATGGGTTACTCATCGTGGCAAGACGCAACCAGGGCGCTACTTCGTCCCTTCGTCGATGCGCTTGTTCAAGTCTTGCGCCTGCTGCTGGACTGCGCTTTCCAGTCCGCGAGCGCGTTCCATGGCGGCCGCGGGGGTCGGCGTTACGCCGGTTCCGTCAAATGGCGCCGGGATTGCGACACCCGGGCCGCGCAGCCCCCGCTCGCCGGCCGACCTGGCGCCGGGCTCCGCTCCGGGGAGAAGCCCGTATGTCTTCAGCACTTTTTGCGCGAGGACCGCGACGATAACCAGTGCGAGCAGCAAGCCGATGAGCCCGAGCCAGCCGCGTTGGCGATGCGAGGTACGCATATTTCCTCCCGGAAACAGCCGCCGATGCGCAAAAAAGCCGGCGTGCGGCGTGCTCCGATCGCTCAAAGCGATCAATTCCGTGTCTGATCGACGAGCTTGTTCTTTTTTATCCACGGCATCATCTCGCGCAGCTTGGCGCCGACCTGCTCGATCGGGTGCTCGGTCGTCATGCGTCTTCGCGACAACAGCGTGGGCGCACCGGCGCGATTCTCGATGATGAAATCCTTGGCGTATTCGCCGCTCTGGATGCGGTCCAGCGCCTCGCGCATGGCGCGCTTGGTGTCGCCGGTGATGATCTTCGGGCCGGTCACATACTCGCCGTACTCGGCATTGTTCGAGATCGAATAATTCATGTTGCCGATGCCGCCTTCGTACATCAGGTCGACGATCAGCTTGAGCTCGTGCAGGCATTCGAAATAGGCCATCTCCGGCGCGTATCCGGCTTCGACCAGCGTCTCGAAACCGGCCTTGACCAGCTCGACACATCCGCCGCACAACACGGCCTGCTCGCCGAACAGATCGGTTTCTGTTTCTTCCTTGAACGATGTCTCGATCACGCCGGCGCGTGCGCCGCCGATCGCGGCGGCATACGACAGCGCAAGATCGCGCGACTTGCGGCTTGGATCCTGGTGGATCGCAATCAGCATCGGCGTCCCTCCGCCCTGCACGTACGTCGAACGCACCGTATGCCCCGGCGCCTTGGGCGCGATCATGACCACGTCGATATCGGCGCGCGGTTGCACCTGGCCGTAGTGGATGTTGAAGCCGTGCGCGAAGGCGAGCGTCGCGCCCTTGCGAATGTTGGGCTCGACCTCTTCGCGGTAGACCGCGGCGATATGCTCGTCGGGCATCAGCATCATCACGAAGTCGGCGCTCTTGACCGCTTCGGTGACCTCGGCGACCTTGAGGCCGGCTTTTTTCGCCTTGTCCCACGAGGCGCCGCCCTTGCGCAGGCCGACGGTGACCTTGATGCCCGAATCGTTCAGGTTCTGCGCGTGCGCGTGACCCTGCGAGCCATAGCCGACGATGGTCACCTTCTTGCCCTTGATCAGCGACAGATCGGCATCCTTGTCGTAATAAACCTTCATCATTTTCGTTCCCCTTATCTACCTTTGCGGATCAGACCCTGAGAATGCGCTCGCCGCGGCCGATGCCCGATGCACCGGTGCGCACTGTCTCCAGAATCACGCCCGGCTCCATCGCCTGCAGAAATGCGTCGAGCTTCGATCCCGTTCCGGTGAGCTCGATGGTGTAGCTCTTGTCGGTCACGTCGAGAATATTGCCGCGGAAAATGTCGGCAAGGCGCTTCATCTCCTCGCGGTCCTTGCCCGCGGCGCGCACCTTGACCAGCATCAATTCGCGCTCGATGTGATTGCCGTCGGTGAGATCGATCACCTTGACGACCTCGACCAGCTTGTTCAGCTGCTTGGTGATCTGCTCGACCACGTCGTCGGAGCCGACGGTCACGATCGTCATCCGCGACATGGTCGGATCTTCGGTCGGCGCCACCGTCAGCGACTCGATGTTGTAGCCGCGCGCAGAGAAGAGCCCCGAGATGCGGGACAGCGCGCCGGCCTCGTTTTCGACCAGAATCGAAAGGATATGCCTCATCGCGGCCGCCTCACAGCTCTTCGGCCAGGATCATTTCCGTCAGGCCCTTGCCGGCCGCAATCATCGGAAATACGTTCTCGGTCTGATCGGTGATGAAGTCCAGGAACACCAGCCGCTCTTTCTGCTTCAGCGCGTCCTTCAACGCCGACTCGACGTCGCCCGGCTTTTCGATCTTCATGCCGAGGTGGCCATAAGCCTCGGACAGCTTCACGAAATCAGGCAATGCATCCATGTACGATTCGGCGTAGCGGTTACCGTAGAAGAACTCCTGCCACTGCCGCACCATGCCCATGTAACGGTTGTTCAGGTTCACGATCTTGATCGGCAGGTGATACTGCTTGCAGGTCGACAGCTCCTGGATGCACATCTGGATCGACGCTTCGCCGGTCACGCAGACGACTGTCGCGCCCGGATTGACCAGCTGCACGCCCATCGCGGCAGGAAGACCGAAACCCATCGTGCCGAGGCCGCCTGAATTGATCCACCGCCGCGGCTTGTCGAACTTGTAGTATTGCGCCGCCCACATCTGATGCTGGCCGACGTCCGAGGTGACGAACGCGTCACCCTTGGTGAGCGCGTACAGCTTCTCGATCACGAATTGCGGCTTGATCAGCGCGCTCTTGCGGTCGTAGCGGAGGCAATCGGTGCGTTGCCAATCCTTGATCTCGGCCCACCAGGCCTTGAGCGAGGCCGGGTCCGGGCGCTGCGGCGAGCTTTCGATCAGTTT
>DASZZK010000234.1:0-2677 GCA_035544975.1 Casimicrobiaceae bacterium
GGCGCCGGGGGCTATCTCCTCGACGGCAGAGGCGAGCGCTTCATGCTGAGCCACGATCCCCGCGGCGAGCGTGCGACGCGCGACATCGTCTCGCGCGCCATCTATGCAGAAATGCGCGCCGGCCGCATCACGCCGAACGGCGGAGTCTGGCTGTCGATGGCGCATCTGGGCGCCGACAGCGTGCGAAGTCAGTTCAAGGGCATGGTCGAACGCTGCGCCGATTGCGGCTTCGATCTCGCCGGCGGACGAGTCGAAGTCGTTCCGACCGCGCATTACATGATGGGCGGCGTCGAATTTGCCGCCGATTGCACGACGGCGCTAAGAGGACTGTTCGTTGCCGGAGAGGACTCGGGCGGGGTGCACGGCGCCAACCGGCTGGGCGGCAACGGGGTGGCGAATTCCACCGTCTTCGGAGCCATCGCCGGCGACGCGATGGCGGCCTGGGTCGGCCGGGAAGGGTCGTTTCGCGCGGCCGACGCACGCGCGGTCGAGGTCGCGATCGAACGCGCCGAACGCCCGTTTCATATGGGAGAAGCAAGCGATCTTGAGGAGATCCGGGAGCGGCTGCACACGACCATGTGGGACGACGCGGGCATCGTGCGCGACGCCGCAAGCCTCGGCCGCGCCGCCGGCGCGCTCGATGCGCTTGCGCGGCAGCTTCGCGGCTACGCGATGCCGAGCGCGGCGCGGATCCGCGCGTTCAACATAACCTGGCACGATTGGCTCAACCTCAGCAATCTTGTCTCGGTCAGCGAGGCAATCGTTGGCGCGGCCGTGGCGCGCGAAAACTCGCGAGGCGCGCATTTCAGGGCGGATTTCCCCGAGCCCGGAGAGCTGTCGGCGTCCACATTTACCCGTGTGCGAAAGCTGGCAGATGTTCTTGCGGTCGACGAGGTTCCGGTGCGCTTCACGCGCGTTCGGCCGGGAGAATCGTTATTGACGACATGATATGGCGCAACGCGTGGTCCGATTGCGCGAATCCACGAGCTAAGGGGCGGGCGCGAAACAGGGAATGAGTCGATCGCGCAATAGTGTCGGCGGAGGGCTGCTCCACAAGCTTAAGGCAAAGCCGCCAATGCCCGCGCCGGTGGGCTTGGTTGCGCTCGCTCCGGCAAGCATCAGGTCTTCCATGTGATCGGCAAGCCGCTGCTCGATGAGACCCCAGCGGCGAAAACAGCGGCACGCGAGATTGATGGCTTCCGCAAGACTGGCGCATGCCCCTTGGCGATTGTCGCGCAGCGATTCCGCGCACTGGTCCACGGCATTGCGCATGTCGACGTCGATGCTTTCTCCTTCCGCGGGAGATTGCCGCAACAGGGCCTTCACCTTGTCAACGCATTCCCTGGTAGCGGAGCGCGCGCCGCTATCCGACAGGAACAATCCCGGGATCCATGCCGGTCTGAATTCTGACGCGCCGGAATCGGCGCAGAACATGACCGGCCGCTCGCGCAAGGCCACCGCGATGTCGAGTCCGCTGCTTTCCCCATGAAACAGGTTCTCGAGCTGTCGCGCGAATTCGTGAATCGCGCCGGATGACACCAGCCCCCGGGCCTCAAGCCAGCGGGCGAGGGCGACGCACAAGGCGGCCGACGCGCCCAGGCCGGCGCCGCAAGGCAGCCGGTTGACGATGAGGAGCACGCCGTTTAATGCCGAGCGGCCGACGTCGAGCAATTCCAGTGCGCGCTCGAGGGCGCTCTGCGCGCACGCGTGCAGGATGTCATGCTGCAACCCCTTGGTGTGGACTCTCAGCTCTCCGCCACTCGGCGAATGGCGCAGCTCGAGGCCGCGCGCCTTGAGCGGAAACGCGAGCGCGCGCGAGCCGCGAAGCACCGCGTGCTCTCCCGCGAGGATCCATTTGCCGAACGTTTGGGTGTAGAAGTCGCTCACGCTGCTTCAGACGATATGACGGTATGCGATCGCGTATACCGCTCATGCAACTTCGAGAGCAGCGCTTGCTGGTCCCGGCGAAAGAGGAGATGGACGTTCGGGCCCGCATCCATCGTCACGATCGGCCCATCGCGATGCCTTGCCCAAAGGTCGGCGCAGTCCTGAACGACACGGTCGGAGTCAGGTGTCCGGTACCGGAACGGCGGATCGCTGGTGTGGAAGAGCTCGTGCATGTCCTCGAACTCCTCGGAACATATTTCGTACGCGGTTCGCCAGTCGGAACTTTCGAGCGCCGGCAAAAGCTGGTCCATGCGCATCCGTGCCCGGTTCACGCGGCCGGAAAAGTGCGGGCTCCTGGTGACCCGCAAATGCGCGTCCGACGAGCTGACCCTCTTGCGGCCGCCGTCGACGATCACCACCATGTGCATCAGGTGTCCTACGTGAAAATCCAACGCGTGGATGCTATCACCATCCCACATGCACCATGGCTCGAAAAATGAGCGGCAGCTCGATCCGGAGGCGGTTCGACTTAAGTGTGCCAACTGCGCGGGAGTTTCATGGCGGAGCAGGAACGCCGCGACCGCCTTGGTGGCCGCGCAAAAGCTGGAAGCCGAGCTTGCGATGCCCGCGTCCGCGGGAAAATTGTTCGCCGAGCGGACGAGCACGCTCTGCCGATAGCCCCAGAGATCGCACAGCTTTCTGACGTAACCCAGGAAGCGGCCCTCGCCTTCGCGACTGAGACGCATTGGGATGCTCCCGGCACGGGGAAGAATTTCCCAGCGATCGGGCC
>DASZZK010000235.1:0-3090 GCA_035544975.1 Casimicrobiaceae bacterium
TCCTCTGTCGCCGCAGGCGTCACCCCGCTCGCGCACGGCAACGACATCGCCGGATCGGTGCGATTTCCCGCGTATTGCTGCGGCCTGGCGGCCATCCGTCCGTCATTCGGCCGCGTGCCGGCGTACAACTCGACTCAGATCGCAGAGCGCTCGATGTCGTCGCAACTCATGTCGGTGCAGGGCCCTCTTGCACGCAGCGTCGCCGACGTGCGTCTGGGTCTCGCCGCGATGGCGGAGCGCGATCCACGCGACCCGTGGTGGACGCCGGCGCCGCTCGAAGGGCCCGCGCTCCGGCCGCCGGTTCGTGTCGCGGTGGTCGCGCAAGCGCGCGATCTTGCCGGCGTCAAGCTGCACCCTTCCGTTGCCCGTGCGCTCGAGCAAGCCACCGCGGCGCTTGCCGACGCCGGTTACGAGATCGTCGACGCCCAAACGCCTGGCTTCACGCGCGCCAAGGAGCTCTGGTTCGAGATGCAGATGCCGGAGTTTCGTCATTACACCCTGCCGCTGATCGAAAAGGAAGGCGACGAGGGCATTCGCACCGCGGTCCGTTTCATGTTCGACAATATTCCGCCGTCCCATGCCACCGAGGCCTTGTCGTACATGAAGTCGCTCTCGGAGCGCACGCGATTGATCCGCGAGTGGGCCCTTTTTCTCGATCGCGTGCCTCTGGTTCTGACGCCGATCTGCTCGGAACCGATCTACCAGCAGGGCTTCGACATCGAAAGTGCCGCGCGAACCGCGTCCTTGTGGCGCGAGTGCGCAACCATGATGGCGATTCCGGTGCTCGGGCTCCCCGCGGTTGCCGTGCCGACCGGCGCGGTCGATGGGCTGCCGATGGGCGTGCAGATCGTGGGACCGCGCTTTCGTGAGGACTTGTGCCTCGCGGCAGCCGAGGCAATCGAAGCACGGAGAGGCGTGCTGACGCCCATCGATCCCGGGTGGTAGCCCATTGAGTAGCCCATTGCCATGACCAGCACGCATCGGCTATCGTGCTCCCCTCGTCCTCGCGTGCCGTGCCCCATCGGCACCTCTGCGCGACCCCAGTCAAGGAAAACTTCCATGCTGAACCTTCACTCCTTCAAGCTTGCGCTTTGCACGACGACGGCAGCGCTTGTCGCCATCTTCGCGATGGTCGACGCCGGGGCGCAGACCACGCTGCGCGTGGTCAAGCATTCCGACCTCAAGATCGTCGATCCGATCTGGACCACCGCCTACATCACGCGCGATCACGGGTACATGATCTACGACACGCTGTTCGCGACCGATGCGAACAACCAGATCAAGCCGCAGATGGTGGAAAAGTTCGATCTTTCCGCCGACAAGCTGACCTACACCTTCACCTTGCGCAGCGGTTTGCTGTGGCATGACGGCAAGCCCGTGACTGCCGAGGATTGCGTCGCGTCGATCAAGCGCTGGGGCGCCAAGGACGCGATGGGCCAGAAGATGATGTCGTTCGTGAAGGACATGCCGGTCGTCGATCCCGGGACCTTCCAGATGGTCTTGAGCGCGCCGACGGGACTGGTGCTCACTGCGCTGGGCAAGCCGTCGTCAGCGGTCCCATTCATGATGCCCAAGCGCGTCGCCGAGACGAGCCCCAACGAGCAGATCTCCGACTACGTCGGTTCGGGCCCATTCGTGTTCAAGAAGGACGAATGGAAGCCGGGCGACAAGGCCGTTTACGTCAGGTTCGACAAGTACAAGCCGCGCGCCGAGCCGCCCTCGGGGCTCGCCGGCGGCAAGGTGGTGAAGGTCGACCGCGTCGAGTGGAAAGTGGTCGCCGACCAGCAGACCGCGGTCAACGCGCTCATCGCCGGTGAAGTCGATTTCATCGAGCAGCCGTCGCACGATTTGCTGCCGATATTGCGCAATGATGGCAACATCAAGCTGGTCGACTGGAATCCGCTGGGGAACCAATACGCGTTTCGCTTCAACACGACCGCGAAACCGTTCGACAACGTCAAGATACGGCAGGCATTGCTCTACGCGTTCAATCAGCAGGACTTCCTGCAGGCGACGGTCGGCGACAAGCAGTATTACAAGATCTGCAAGGCCTTGTTCGTCTGCGGCACCCCGCTCGCGTCGGACAAGGGCATGGAAGGATTGCTCGAGTCGAATTTTGCCAAAGCCCAGGCGCTGCTCAAGGAAGGCGGTTACGACGGCACGCCCATCGTGCTGATGCATTCGACCGACCTGCAGGTGCTCACCAACCTCGCGCCGGTCGCGAAATCGCTGATGGAAAAGGCCGGCTTCAAGGTTGACATGCAGTCGATGGACTGGCAGACGCTAGTCGCGCGGCGCGCAAAAAAGGATCCGCCGACGCAGGGTGGCTGGCACGCGTTCATCACCTCGTGGGTATCGGCAGACATCTTGAATCCGGTGTCGACGGCGTTTCTCAACTCGAGCTGCGACAAGGCCTTGTTCGGCTGGCCCTGCGACGCGCAGATCGAAAAGCTGCGCGATGACTTCGCCCGCGAGACCGATCCGGCCAAGCAGAAGGCGATCGCCGAAGCGGTGCAGGTGCGCTGGACGCAATATCCGACCCACATCCATCTGGGACAGTGGTACCAGCCGGGCGCGTCGCGCAAGAATGTCGACGGCTACGTGGTCGCGCCGGCGTCGGTGTTCTGGAATATCAGCAAGACCGGCAAGTAGTTTCCCTCCCCAACGAGTAGCCGGGGACCATCGATGCTCGCCTACATCGGCCGCCGTCTACTCGCGACGCTGCCGGTCATGGCGGTGGTCGCCGTGTTCGTCTTTTCCATGCTGCGGCTTACGCCCGGCGATCCGGCGTCGATCATCGCTGGCGCCGCCGCGACGTCGCAGGACATCGTCGAGATCCGACAAAAGCTCGGCCTCGATCGCCCCATCGTCACGCAATTCTTCATCTGGCTCGGGCACGTGCTGAGCGGCGACTTCGGCGAATCTTTTTTCTACAAGAAGCAGGTGGCGGAGATTATCGCCGACCGCGTCGGGCCGACGTTGGCGCTGGCGACGCTGACCATGGCGCTGTCGATCCTGATTTCGGTGCCGCTCGGCGTCGTCGCCGCGTACCGACAGGGGACCTGGCTCGACCGCATAGTCATGGGCTTC
>DASZZK010000236.1:0-9433 GCA_035544975.1 Casimicrobiaceae bacterium
CCTCCCTCGGTCCGATCAAATCCAGGTCGCCGCGAACCGAACATAGGTGCGCGGCATTGCCGGCGCAGCAGCGCAACGATTCGGCCGTTCCCGGAGTGTGAAAATCAAGATCGGAAAGTACTGGCGCCGTCTTCGCGCCGCGCTGGTGAATCTCTCGCGCTAAGCTCCAGCAGACTTCGTGTCTGCTCGCCCGATCCGGGACGCGAATCGGATTCGACCGTCGTCGACGCGGGCCGCAACAGATCCGCCGATCCATCGAGCTGCCGGACGTCGCCGCTGATTTCGCCTCCCTCCGCGACGATCAGCTTGCCGTAACGGATGGTTCCTGAAACCCGTCCGGTACCGTGGACGACCAATCTCGTTCGTGCGGTGAGCTCGCCGGAGAATTCGCCGAAGATTTCCGCCACGTCGATGGCCGCAGTTCCCTTGAGCGTGCCCGGCTTCGCGATCTGCAGCCCCTTGCTGTAAACAGTTGCTTCAACCTGTCCTTCGACCACCAGGACGTCGCAATCCGAGATTTCCACGCCCTTCAATTTGATGTTGATGCCGACAAAGAGCTTGCTGCCCGGCGTCTCGGCTAGCCCGAGTCCCGGAGCGTATAGCTCGGGCGTCGCCGAGGCGGCCGGCGCAGCAGCGCTATCCTTCGCACGCGCGCCCGGAGCGCCCGAGTCATCGCGTGCCTGAGTGGCTGGCGTCGAGACTGGACGCGACGCGACCGCGGGTTGAACATTGTTGCCGATGCCGCCACTGCGCGGCGGAGTTGCGAGCACGTTCTTCACGGAATGCTTTACTTCGACGGCACCATCGCGGCGTCCAATACCAAGCATGTCTTTCTCCTTCGCGGGTTGGGGCTAATGACGTTGTCATTGTTCTCCGTCGCGCCGAATTGTGCAATAGGAAATTTCGGGCGGTGGCCGCCGGGCATTTTTTCAGCCCCCGGATTTTGGCCTCCGCGTTTTCCTCGCGGCCGGCGCCGGATATTCCACCGTCTTCGCGGCGAGCCGCTCGAAAGGGTCGCGCCGCGCGAGCAGACGCTCCTGCCGGGATGTGACCAGCGGGTAGTGGCGCGCGCTTGCCAGGCGGTCGTTCGCTTCCATGCAGGCGCGCTTGCTGGTCACCCAAAGCTCCGGGTCGATGCGCCGCAGATCGAACGATGCGGAATAGCTGCGCAGAGTCTTGCGTCCGTGCCTGTCGGAATACTCGTGGAAGTACGACATGGCGAGCTCGCGAAGGCTGCGATAGATCGGGTCGCGGTAGCGCAGCGTTGCGCCGTTGCTCTTCGAGACCGCGCCCCAGGCGCCGGAACGACGGAAGAGCGCGACCACATGGGGGTAATCGGTCGCCGCACAGTCGAGATGCATGACCATCGGCGGCTCGCCGTGAACCCATAACGCGCACGCCCCGACGAATGCGGCCTCGATGCAGTGCGCGCGCCGCTGGGCGAGCACTTCGCGCACCGACAGAATGGTCTCTCCGTCAATCTCGTGGTTGATGCAGATGGCGTTGAGGAAACTCTGGATCTGCTGCGGAGTGGCAAGCCGTTGCAGGATCGCAAATTCGCGCAGTGTAAGGCCCAGGTCCTGTCGACGGGCGAAACGGCGATGCGCGTTGTGGCTCATGGGCAATGCGCGATGACTCGGGTCCGCCCGGTTACATCCAGAGCCCACCTTACACCAGCGTCTTCGAGTGCCGCCTCATTAACGTGGCAGCTTGGCGCAGCAGCAAAATGCCGATACAATGACGGCATTCTGCCGAATCCGACGCGAAACCTAAACCATGTCCCCGTCCATAGTCATCAAGCATTCCGCCGACGCCGACATCGGCGTCGGCCGCCAGGCACTGCGCCGGCTTGCCGAGTTGCTGGTGCTTCCGCGTGCGCCAAAACAGGAACGCGAGCTGGCCGAGATCGTTGCCCGGCGCATCGTTCCCGAGGCAATCGATCGACTCGCAGGTGCCGGCGTTCCGCCGCGCCATCTGGATTTCATTATTCCACCGCGCACCTTGTCGCACCGCAAGCACAGGGGTGAACGTCTGACGCAGGACGAGTCCGACCGCGCGATGCGCGTCGCCCGGCTTCTTGCACTGGCCGATGCCGTGTTCGGAGACCACACCAAAGCGCTGGTCTGGCTCGGGGCGGCGGCCGGCTTCTTTGCCGGGAAAAGCGGCTTCGAGCTGATGGTGTCCGAAGCAGGCGCCCGGCTGGTCGAGGAAGCGCTGCTGCGCATCGACGAAGGCTACTTCGCCTAGCGCGGCTGTACGGCGGAAGTGGTGGCGTGAATATCTGGCGCATCAGTAATCATCGCGACCTGGCCGGCGCCGGAGGCCTTCGCGCGGGCGGCAGGTGGCACTCACCGGGACGGCCGATCGTCTATTGCGCTGAGCATCCGGCGAGCGCGTTGCTGGAAATCCTCGCTCACCTCGATGTCGCCAACCTCGCCGCGCTGCCCGACGGGTATCAGCTGCTGGAGATCGACGTCCCGGACGCATTGGAAATCGAATCGCTGCCGACGCACGCACTGACACTCAAGTGGCAGAGCGACGAAGCCTCGACGCAGGCGATCGGTGACCGGTGGCTGGCGAGGCGATCCTCGGCGCTGCTGCGCGTCCCGAGCGCGCTGGTGCCCAAGGTCTGGAATTATCTTGTCAATCCATCGCATCCGGATGCGGCGCTACTCAACATCACGGCCGCGGTCCGCTACCCTTTCGACACCCGCTTGTTCAAGCTGGTCGGCGGCGGTGCGAGGCGGCGCCCCGCGGCCAAGATGCGCAAGCGCTAGTGTTGCTGAGGCAGAAGTTTCGCAAGCACGCAAGCCGCGTCGCGCTCGCGGGCTCGCAAGCGTCCGTTCACCGCGTCGAAGGAACTGTGCGGTGAGCTTCGACGCTGACCGTTTCAGCAGGTGCATCGCGAGGTACAATCAGCGACTTGGCAGCGGAGCTTGAACCCCGAGCGGCGACCACGCGACTTCTTGAAATGAACGCGTTGTGAAGCCTGTCGCCATTTTTCGTTTCTCGGCCACCGAAGGTCCCGGCTATTTCGGCGAATGGCTCGACGCGCACGGCGTTCCACGAAGACTCTTTGCGCTCGATCGCGGCGAGTTGCTGCCGGCCGAGTCACGCGCCTTCGCCGGCATCGGCATGATGGGCGGCCCGATGAGCGCCAACGACGATCTGCCGTGGAGCTCGGTGGTGCTCGGCCTCATTCGCGATGCCGTCTCCGCCGACGTGCCGGTCATCGGCCATTGTCTCGGCGGCCAGTTGCTCGCGAAGTCGCTGGGGGCGAGCGTCGTGCGCACCGCGACACCCGAAATCGGCTGGGGCGACGTCGAGGTGCCCGATGCCGCCTCGAATCCGTGGTTCGGCCATCGGGAACGGTTCAGGACTTTCCAATGGCATTACGACATCTTCGGTCTGCCTCACGGCGCGAAGCGCGTTCTGACCAACGCGTTCAATCCCGAGCAGGCGTTTGCCCTCGGCAAGCACGTCGGCTTCCAATGCCACATCGAGATGACGCGCGAGATGGTCGAGAGCTGGTGCGCTAGCGGCGGCGACGAGCTGCCGCCGCGATCGACCGGCGCAATGCAGAGCAAGGCGGAGATTTTAGAGGACGTCGACGCGCGCCTTGCCACGCTCTCGCGCGTCGCCGACGATGTCTACGCCCATTGGGCGCGAGGACTGGTGCGTTGATGCACGCGATCCGTCCGCTTCCGGATCAGCTCATCAATCAGATCGCTGCTGGCGAGGTGGTCGAGCGTCCCGCGGCCGCGCTCAAGGAGTTGCTGGAGAACAGTCTCGATGCGGGCGCAACACAGATCGATATCGATCTTGCCGGAGGCGGCGTCAAGCTCATCCGCGTCGCCGACGACGGGATGGGTATCGATCGCGAGGACCTGCAGTTCGCAGTTGCTCGCCACGCGACATCGAAGATTTCAAGCGCGAGCGATCTCGAGGCGATCGGCACGCTCGGCTTTCGCGGCGAGGCGTTGGCCAGCATCGCCGCGGTGTCGCGACTTGCGCTCACCTCGCGTTCGCGCGCCAAGCCGCACGCGTGGCGCATCGAGGTCGACGGCGGCGAGGTGGGCGTGGCGCAGCCCGCGGCGCTTGCCAGCGGCACCACCGTGACGGTGCAGGAGCTTTACTTCAACACCCCGGCGCGGCGGAAGTTCCTGCGCACCGATGCGACCGAATTCGGGCATTGCGAAGAGGCCTTTCGGCGGATCGCGCTTTCGCATCCGGACGCCGGATTCACGATGCAGCATAACGCGAGCGTTCGCTACCGCCTGCTCGCACAAGGCAGACGGGCGCGCGTCGACGCGCTGCTCGGAGACGAATTCGCGGCGCAGGCGGCATATATCGACGAGCATGGGCCGGGGCTCTCGCTGGCTGGATGGGTGGTGCGTCCCGCGTACGCCACCAGCGCCCGCGACGCGCAGTACCTGTTCGTCAACGGCCGCTTCGTGCGCGACCGTGTGCTTGCACATGCATTGCGCGAGGCGTATCGCGACGTGTTGCACCACGAACGGCAGCCGGCTTATGCGCTGTGGCTGACGATCGAGCCGCGCATCGTCGACGTCAACGTCCATCCGGCGAAGGCCGAGGTTCGATTCAGGGACAGCGGCGCGGTGCACCAGTTCGTGCGGCATGCGGTGGAAAAGGGTCTCGCGTCGACCGCGGCGGAGCAACCGGCGGTTTCGGCGTCGGAGCGCCTGGGCGTCGCCGCGGCCAGGGTGCCGCCGCTTGCACCGTCGCAGGCGTGGGCGTCGCGTCCCGCCAGCTCGCAGGGGTCGATGGCTTTCGGTGCCGCGGAACCGGCGAGCTTCTACGCCAAGTTGTTCGGCGACCGGGTGCCGCTGTTACGTCGAACTGAGCGAACTGACGGATCCGAAGGACCCGACCTGCCCAACACCGGCGATCATCCGCTGGGCTTCGCTCTGGCGCAGTTGCACGGAATCTTCGTGCTCGCCCAAAACGGAGACGGGTTGGTGCTGGTCGACATGCACGCCGCGCACGAGCGCATTCTCTACGAGCGCCTCAAGACCGCGCTGGACCGCACGCTGCCGATGCAGCCGCTGCTGGTACCGGTGACGTTTGCGGCGGACCCGCTTGACGTAGCGACCGCCGACGAAAACGCGGCAGTCCTCTCGGCGCTTGGCTTCTCGATGTCGGTGCTCGGGCCGTCGACACTGGCAGTGCGCGGCGTGCCGGCGCTGCTGGTCGACGCCGACGCGGTTGCACTGGCGCGTGCCGTGCTTGCCGACGTGCGTGAATACGGTGGCAGTCGCGTGCTGACCGCGCAGCGCGACGAGCTGCTGTCGACGATGGCCTGTCACGGAGCGGTGCGCGCGAACCGGAGCTTGACCGTGCCGGAGATGAACGCGCTGCTGCGCGAAATGGAAGCAACCGAGCGCGCGGGGCAGTGCAATCACGGCCGGCCGACGTGGTACCAGTTGTCCTTAAGCGATCTCGACCGGCTTTTCATGCGCGGCAGGTAGCGGCGCTGTGCAAACGCATTCGCGGCCGCTGCCTTGGGTCGCCGCACCACGCCGGTGATCACCTTTTCTCTGCCATGATGCCCGCCATCCTGCTGATGGGACCTACCGCGTCGGGCAAAAGCGCGATCGCGCTCGAGCTGGCTCAACGCCTGCCTGT
This sequence comes from Casimicrobiaceae bacterium, assembly GCA_035544975.1. Lineage (GTDB taxonomy): Bacteria > Pseudomonadota > Gammaproteobacteria > Burkholderiales > Casimicrobiaceae > PALSA-1003. Next base: position 5,647 of record DASZZK010000236.1, read on the forward strand.
CGAGATCGTCAGCGTCGATTCGGCGCAGGTCTATCGCGGCATGGACATCGGCACCGCCAAGCCCGACGCGGCGACCCGTGCGCGCGTGGCGCATCATCTCCTCGATCTGATCGACCCTGACCAGTCGTATTCCGCGGCGCGCTTTCGCGCCGACGCGCTGGCCGCGATCGCGGGGATACGCAGCCGCGGATGCATTCCCTTGCTTGTCGGCGGGACGATGCTCTACTTCAAGGCGCTGCGCGAGGGCCTGTCACGGTTGCCGCAAGCCGATGCGCGGCTGCGCAAGGAGCTCGACGACCGCGCGGCCGCGGCGGGCTGGCCGGCGCTCCACGCCGAGCTTGCGCGCGTCGACCCCGCGACCGCCGCGCGGCTCGCGACGACCGACGGCCAGCGCATTCAGCGTGCGCTCGAGGTGTTTCACCTTTCCGGGACGCCATTGTCGGCGCTGCAAGACGCTCGCCAGTCGGACGACGCGCCTGATTGCGTGGTGATCGCGCTGGTTCCGTCCGACCGCGCAGAATTGCATCGCCGGATCGCCGATCGCTTCGATGCCATGCTCGCGATGGGACTGATCGATGAAGTCCGGACGTTGCGACGGCGCTTTTCGCTGACGGGCTCGATGCCTTCGATGCGCTGCGTGGGTTATCGCCAAGTCTGGGATGTCCTCGAGGGGGCGCAACCACCGGGCGATTTGCGCGAGCGCGGCATCGCCGCCACGCGCCAGCTGGCCAAGCGGCAGCTGACCTGGCTGCGCTCGACGCCAGCGCAGACGCTCGATTGTCTGGCGGCCGACCTGCCGCGCAAGATCGCGGCGCTTGTCGATATGCACGCGTCCGGGATGTCCGGTTAGCGGCGCGAGCTACCCGGCGCGGGGCCCCGCGTAGCGGGGATCGACGGGGAATTGCGAGTCGACGCTCGCGGCCGACACGCGACGCATCTCATTCGCGAGCGGGTTGAGGAGGTTAGACGACGCTATTGCTGCCGTGCAATAATTCATTTTTAGCGCGCACCGTCGCCGGCCCTGCCATGAATGCCCGCACGCTCTACGACAAGCTCTGGGACAGCCACGTCGTCCGTTCCGAAAGCGACGGCACGGCGCTGCTGTACATCGATCGCCATCTCGTCCACGAAGTGACCAGTCCGCAGGCGTTCGAGGGATTGAAGCTCGCCGGCCGCAAGCCCTGGCGCGTGGGCTCCATTGTCGCGACCGCCGACCACAACACGCCGACCTCGCATTGGGATCTCGGCATTACCGATCCGACCTCGCGCACGCAGGTCGACGCGCTCGACGCCAACATGCTCAAGTACGGCGCCAAGGCCTATTTTCCGTTCCGCGACAAGCGACAGGGCATCGTGCATGTGATCGGCCCCGAGACGGGCGCGACGCTTCCCGGAATGACGGTGGTTTGCGGCGACTCGCACACCAGCACGCACGGCGCATTCGGCTGCCTGGCATTCGGCATCGGCACTTCCGAAGTCGAGCACGTGCTCGCCACGCAGTGCCTGCTCACCAAGAAAGGGAAGTCCATGCGCGTGAGCGTCGAGGGCACGCTGCCCTTCGGCTGCACCGCGAAGGACATCGCGCTGGCGATTATCGGCAAGATAGGCACCGCCGGTGGTTCCGGCCACGCCATCGAATTCGACGGCTCGGCGGTTCGCGCGCTTTCGATGGAAGGCCGGATGACCTTGTGCAACATGGCCATCGAAGCGGGCGCCAGAGCCGGAATGGTGGGCGTCGACGAGACGACCATCGACTATTTGAAGGGCCGCACGTTCGCGCCCAAGGGCGAGCTGTGGGAGCGCGCGGTCGCGCATTGGCGCACGCTCCGCTCCGATCCGGAAGCCAAGTTCGATCGCGCGTTGACGCTCGATGCGGCGACGATCGCGCCGCAAGTCACCTGGGGAACGTCGCCCGAAATGGTGACCACGATCGACGGTCGCGTACCGGATCCCGACAAGGAAAAGGACCCGCAACGCCGCGAAGGCATCGAGCGCGCGCTCATCTATATGGGGCTCACACCGAACACGGCGATCAGCGACATTCGCATCGACAAGGTGTTCATCGGCTCGTGCACCAATTCGCGCATCGAGGACTTGCGCGCCGCCGCGGCGGTGGTGAAGGGCCGTCACAAGGCCGACAACGTGATGCTGGCGATGGTCGTCCCCGGGTCCGGGCCGGTGAAGGCGCAGGCCGAGCGCGAAGGCCTCGATCGCATTTTCACGGCCGCCGGTTTCGAGTGGCGCGAGCCCGGATGCTCGATGTGCCTGGCGATGAACGATGACCGGCTCGAGCCCGGCGAGCGCTGCGCGTCGACGTCGAACCGCAACTTCGAGGGCCGCCAGGGCACCGGCGGACGCACGCATCTGGTAAGTCCGGCGATGGCGGCCGCGGCGGGCATCGCCGGCCATTTCGTCGACGTGCGTCGGCTGGGCTAGAACGCAGATCATGCAGCCCTTTCGCGTCATGACCGGATTGGTGGCGCCGCTCGACCGGAGCAACGTCGATACCGATGCCATCATTCCCAAGCAATTCCTGAAGTCGGTCAATCGCTCGGGCTTCGGCCCCAACCTGTTCGACGCGTGGCGCTATCTCGATACGGGCGAGCCTGGGATGGACATGTCGCGCCGCCCTCTGAATCCGGACTTTGAACTCAATCAGCCGCGCTACCAGGGCGCGCAGATTCTGCTTGCTCGCCGCAACTTCGGCTGCGGCAGCTCGCGCGAGCACGCGCCGTGGGCGCTCGGAGATTACGGATTCCGCGCCATCATCGCGCCGTCGTTCGCCGATATCTTTTTCAATAACTGCTTCAAGAACGGCTTGCTGCCGATCGTGTTGACGGAGGCCGAGGTCGAGCGCCTGTTTCACGACGCCGCCGCGTTCCCGGGATTCAAGCTCACCATCGATCTCGAGCGGCAGACCGTCGCGACGACCGACGGCGGCACCGTGTTCCCGTTCGACGTCGACGAGTTCCGCAAGCACTGCCTGTTGAACGGCCTCGACGACATTGCGCTTACGCTGACGCACGCCGACGAGATTCACGCGTTCGAGGCGAAGCGCAAAGCCGAGCAACCGTGGCTCTTCTGAGCGGACAGCGGCTCAGAGGACACCGGGACACAGAAGACAAGAAGTTTTCGCCTGTTCCCCGTCGTGGCCCCTCGCGTGCCCCCAGGGTTGTGCGATGAAAATCGCCATCTTTCCCGGCGACGGCATCGGCACGGAGATCGTCGCCGAAGCCGGCAAGGTGCTCGAGCGGCTGTGGCGCGACGGTCTGCCGATCGAAACCGAAACCGCGCCCATCGGCGGAGCGGGCTACGACGCGGCCGGGCAGCCGCTTCCCGAGGCGACGCTCGATCTCGCGCGGCGCGCTGACGCGATCCTTCTCGGCGCCGTCGGTGGCCCGAAATACGATTCGCTGCCGCGGGAGGTGCGGCCCGAGCAGGGCCTGCTGGCGATTCGCAAGGCGCTGGACCTGTTCGCCAACCTGCGTCCGGCGATACTCTACCCGGAGCTTGCATCCGCTTCGTCGCTCAAGCCCGAGATCGTGTCGGGGCTCGACATCATGATCGTGCGCGAGCTCACCGGCGACATCTATTTCGGCAAGCCGCGCGGGCGCCGCGACAACGCTGCCGGCGACGCGGAGGGCTTCGACACCATGCGCTACAACGAGCTGGAGATCAGGCGCATCGCGCGTTTCGGATTCGGGATCGCGCGCAAGCGCAACAAGAGGCTCTGCTCGGTGGACAAGGCCAACGTGCTCAACACGTCGATACTCTGGCGCGAGGTCGT
>DASZZK010000237.1:0-1751 GCA_035544975.1 Casimicrobiaceae bacterium
CACCGATAGGCGGACCAGCGAATCGCCGATCCCCAGCGTCTCGCGTTGCGGTTCAGGAATGGAGCCGTGCGTCATCAACGCCGGATGCTCGATCAGGCTTTCTACGCCGCCAAGGCTTTCGGCGAGCGCGAAGAGGTGGCAGTTTTCCAGGAAGCGTTTGGTCCCCGCGAGGTCCGCTTTCAGCACGATCGTCACCATGCCGCCAAACGCGCGCATCTGGCGTCGCGCGAGCGCGTGCTGCGGATGCGAGGATAGCCCCGGGTAGTGAACGCGCGCGACTTCCGGCTGCTGGACGAGCCAGTGCGCCAGGTCCAGCGCATTGTCGCAATGCCGCTCCATCCTCAGCGCGAGCGTCTTCAAGCCGCGCAAGGCGAGAAAGCTGTCGAATGGACCGATGATTCCGCCGACGGCGTTCTGCAAATAAGCCAGACGGTCTGCCAGCTCACCGTGACGCGGCTCGGCGCCGATCACGACGATGCCGCCGATGATGTCGGAGTGGCCGTTCAGATACTTCGTTGCCGAGTGCACGACGAGATCGAAGCCGAGCTCCAGTGGCCGCTGGATCCATGGACTCGCAAACGTGTTGTCGGCGACCGAGATGAGATCATGCTCGCGGGCGATCTTGGCGACCGCGGCAAGATCGATCAGCTTGAGCAGAGGATTGCTCGGCGATTCGACCCAGATCATCCTGGTCTCGGGCCGAATCGCCGCACGCAACCGCGCCGGGTCGGCCATGTCGACGAAACTCACGCTCAGATTGGCCGAGCGCTTGCGCACGTTTTCGAACAGACGGTACGTCCCGCCGTAGAGATCGTCGCTCGCGACGACATGCGCGCCGGCATCGAGCGCATCGAGCACGGTTGCCATGCCGGCGAGCCCCGAGGCGAATCCGAATCCGCGCGCGCCGCTTTCGAGGCTGGCGACGCAAGCCTCCAACGCCGCGCGGGTCGGATTGGCGGTGCGCGCGTAATCGTAGCCCTTGTGCACGCCGGGGCTGGTCTGCACGTAGGTCGACGTCGCATAGATCGGCGTCATGATCGCGCCGGTCGCGGGGTCAGCCTCCTGCCCGGCGTGAATCGCGCGCGTAGAGAACCCCTGTTGTGCGGTGGCGGCGGGTTTGGCGGTCGAATCGTTCACGGCAGGCTTCTCCTCAGGTGCGTCAGCAGATCATAGCGGGTGATAAGACCGAAGAAACGGCCGTCTTGCACGATGATCGCAACGTGATCGTGGTTGAGCACGGCCAACAATTCGGCGAAGCTCGCACCCGGGTCCAGGGTCTCCAGCCGTTGCGTCATCGCCGTCGCGACCGTGTCCCGGAATCGCTCGGGCTGCCTGTAGACGTGCAGCAGCAGGTCGGATTCGTCCAGGATCCCGACGACGACATCGTCGGCCAGCACCGGTAATTGCGACACGTCGGCGATGCGCATGCGCTGGAATGCGGCGAGCAGCGTGTCCTCCGTGCTTGCCGCGATCACGGCGTGGTCCTCGTAGCGGCGCGACACCAGGTCGCGGAGGTCGCCGTAGCGCGGCAATTCGAGGAAGCCCTGGTCGATCATCCAGAAGTCGTTGTACATTTTGGACAGATATTTGCTTCCGGTGTCGGGGACGAAAGTGACGACACGCTTGGCCGCGCTTTGCTCGCGGCAGTAGTGCAATGCGGCGGCGACCAGGGTTCCGGTGGACGAGCCGCCGAGGATCAATTCGGACTCAAGGAGCTCGCGCGCGGTGGCGAGACTTTCCTTGTCGCAAAT
>DASZZK010000238.1:0-4640 GCA_035544975.1 Casimicrobiaceae bacterium
TTCTGTTTGCCATCAGCGTCATCGGCATTTTTTTGAATCGCCGCAACGTCATCATCATGCTGATGGCCATCGAGCTGATGCTGCTGGCCGTGAATCTCAACTTCATAGCATTTTCGTACTATCTCGACGATACCGCCGGACAGATTTTCGTCTTTTTCATTCTCACCGTCGCCGCCGCCGAGTCGGCGATCGGGCTCGCGATTCTGGTGCTTCTGTTCCGCAGCGTGGGCTCGATCGACGTCGAGGACCTGAGGACCCTACGTGGCTGACGGGCTCAAGACCATTGCGGGACTTGTTGCCGGGCGAACCTCATGAGCATGCAGCAGCTCTACCTGCTCGTTGCGCTTGCCCCGGTGGCGGGCGCAATCGTCGTCGGACTCGGCGGATCGAAGCTCGGCCGTGCCGCGTCGCACTGGATCTGCATACTCGGCGTCGCGTTTTCCTTCGTTGGCTCGGGAATCATTCTGCGTAATGTGCTCGCCGGCAACACATTCAACGGCGATATCTATGTCTGGATGACCTCGGGCGACGTCAAGTTCGCGATCGGATTCCTGATCGACCCCTTGACGGCGCTGATGATGGTCGTGGTCACCTTCGTGTCGCTGATGGTCCACATCTACACCATCGGCTACATGGCGGACGACCCCGGGTACACGCGCTTCTTTTCCTACATCTCGCTGTTCACCTTCAGCATGCTGATGCTGGTGATGGCCAACAACTTCCTGCAGCTCTTCTTCGGCTGGGAAGCGGTCGGATTGGTCTCGTACTTGCTGATCGGCTTCTGGTTCACCCGACCGACGGCGATCTACGCGAACCTGAAGGCGTTTCTCGCCAACCGCGTCGGCGATTTCGGATTCGTGCTCGGCATCGGGCTCATCGTCGCGTTTTTCGGGTCGCTCGACTACGCGACGGTGTTCGGCGCCGCTCCGAGGCTCGCAAGCACGATGCTCGATGTCGGCGCCGGGGCGCCGTGGCCGCTGATGACGGCGATCTGCATCGCTCTTTTCGTTGGCGCCATGGGCAAGAGCGCGCAGGTGCCGCTTCACGTGTGGCTGCCGGACTCGATGGAGGGCCCGACGCCGATCTCGGCCTTGATCCACGCGGCGACGATGGTGACCGCCGGGATATTCATGGTCGCGCGCATGAGCCCGCTGTTCGAGCTGTCCGACACCGCGCTGTCGTTCGTGACCATCATCGGCGCGACGACGGCGCTGTTCATGGCATTGCTGGGCATTGTCCAGAACGACATCAAGCGGGTCATTGCCTACTCGACGCTGTCGCAGCTCGGTTACATGACCGTCGCGCTCGGCGTGTCGGCGTATCCGGCGGCGATCTTCCATCTGATGACGCATGCGTTCTTCAAGGCGCTCTTATTCCTCGGCGCGGGTTCGGTGATCATCGCGCTTCATCACGAGCAGGACCTCCGCAAAATGGGGGGGCTGCGCCGTTACATGCCGATCACGTACGCGACGATGTGGGTCGGAGCGCTGGCGCTGGCGGGAATCCCGCCTTTTGCCGGATTCTTTTCCAAGGACGCCATCATCGAAGCGGTGCAGCTATCGTCTGTGGGCGGCCATGGCTACGCGCAATTCGCCGTGACCTCGGCCGTATTTCTAACCGCGTTCTACACCTTCCGCATGTTGTTTCTCGCCTTCCACGGCGAGGAACGCTTCCGCCATGCCGAAGCCGCGCACATCGACCATGACGAGTCCAAGCAAGCGCACGAGGAGACCGGCCATGAAGAGCACGGGCACGACGCAACGCCCCATGAGAGCCCGTGGGTGATCACCGTCCCGCTGGTGCTGCTGGCGATCCCGTCGTTTTATGCGGGCTGGGCGTACATCGACACCGTGCTGTTCGGGGACTATTTCCGAAGCTCCATTGCGATTGCGGCACAGCATGGCGGATTGGCGACGATGCGTGAGGAGTGGCACGGCGCCGTGCCGTTCATGGAGCACGGCGTGCTCGGCCTGCCGTTCTGGCTGGCTCTGGCCGGTATCGCGACCGCGTGGCTCTTGTACATCAAGCGTCCCGAGCTGCCGGCGAAAATACAGGCCCGGACCGGCGCGCTCTACGCCCTGCTGGTGAACAATTACTACATCGACCGCTTCAACGATTGGCTCCTCGCCGGCGGCTTTCGACGCATCGGCGCGCTGTTCTCCGACGTCGGCGACCGATCGATCATCGACGGCTTTTTCGTCAACGGCAGCGCACGCCTGGTCGGTGCGACATCGGCGCTGTTGCGCAAGATTCAGTCGGGATATGTCTATCACTACGCATTCACCATGATTATCGGCGTATTCGCGCTCCTGACGTGGTGGGTAGGACGATAGCCGGCGCATATCGGCAATGACGATGCTGCCTTATCTCAGCCTTGCGATCTGGGTGCCGATCGTATCCGGATTGCTGGTGCTCGCGGTCCATCGCGATCGCGATGCCGCTGCCGCGCGCTGGCTGGCGCTGGTCTCATCCGTCGCGGGCTTCGCCGTGACGATTCCGCTTTACACGCACTTCATGCCGTTCACCGCGGAAATGCAGTTCGTCGAGGCCAAGGAGTGGATTCCCCGCTTCAACGTCAATTATCTACTCGGCGTCGACGGGATCTCGGTGCTGCTGGTGCTGCTCAACAGCTTTATCACCGTGCTCGTGGTCTGGGCCGGCTGGATGGTGATCGAGAAAAAGGTCGCGCAGTACATGGCCGCGTTCCTGATCATGTCGGGGCTCATCAACGGCGTCTTCGCCGCCCTCGACGGCGTGCTGTTCTACGTCTTCTTCGAAGCCATGCTGATACCGATGTACCTGATCATCGGCATCTGGGGCGGTCCGAACCGCGTCTACGCCGCGATCAAATTTTTTCTGTACACATTTCTCGGCTCGGTCCTGATGTTGGTGGCGCTGATCTACCTCTACTCGATCAGCGGCGGAAGCTTTTCGATCCTCGAGTGGTATCAGCTGCCTTTGTCGCTCAAGACGCAGGTTCTGCTTTTCGTGGCGTTCTTTTTCGCGTTCGCAGTCAAGGTGCCGATGTGGCCGGTGCACACCTGGCTGCCCGACGCGCATGTGGAGGCGCCCACCGGCGGTTCGGTGGTGTTGGCGGCGATCACGCTCAAGGTGGGTGCCTACGGCTTCGTGCGCTTCATTCTTCCCATCGTGCCCGACGCCAGCCGCTATCTGGCCGGTTTCGTGATCACGCTGTCGCTGATCGCGGTCGTCTACATCGGCTTTGTCGCGCTGGTCCAGGCGGACATGAAAAAACTGATCGCCTACTCGTCCATCTCGCACATGGGATTCGTCACGCTGGGATTTTTCCTGTTCAGCGAAATGGGCGTCGAAGGCGGCCTCACGCAGATGATTTCGCACGGCTTCGTCTCCGCCGCGATGTTTCTCTGCGTCGGCGTGTTGTACGACCGCATGCACAGCCGCATGATCTCGGACTATGGCGGAGTCGCCAACACCATGCCCAAGTTCGCCGCCTTGGCAATGTTTTTCGCGATGGCCAACGCCGGTTTGCCGGGAACGAGCGGGTTCGTCGGTGAATTCATGGTCATTCTCGCGGCGATCAAGGTCAATTTCTGGCTTGGCTTCCTCGCCGCGACGATCATGATCCTCGGCGCCGCGTATACGCTGTGGATGTACAAACGCGTCTGGTTCGGTGGCGTCGCCAACGACCGTGTTGCCGCGCTCAAGGATGTCTCGCGCCGGGAATTCTGGCTTCTGGGAACGCTTGTCGTGGCTGTTTTCGCCCTGGGCCTCTATCCGAAGCCGTTCACCGATGTAATGCATGTCTCGGTCACGGACCTGCTGGCGCACGTAGCGAAGAGCAAGTTGTGATGCAGGCCCTGACGCTGGCATTCGATTACATCCCGGCGCTGCCCGAGATCGTGTTGCTGGTCTTCGCGTGCGTGGTGCTGATGATCGATTTGTTCGTGCCGGAGCCGCGGCGACACATCTCGTACTGGCTGACGCTGTTCGGCATTGCGGCGACTGCGTCGGCGACTCTGTATGTGTTTCACAGGACGCCCGTTCGCACCTTCGGCAATATGTTCGTGGCAGACGCATTCGGCGATCTGCTTACCTTCCTGACTTGCCTCACCGTGATGGCGATGCTCGTCTACTCGCGCAGCTATCTCGCCGCGCGCGGGTTGTTCCGCGGAGAAACCTTCGTGCTGGCGATGTTCGCGCTGCTCGGCATGCTGGTCATGATCTCAGCCAACCATTTTCTGACGCTCTACCTGGGGCTCGAGCTCATGTCGCTGTCGCTTTACGCGATGGTTGCGCTGTACCGCGAATCCGGCGCCGCGGTGGAAGCGGCAATGAAGTATTTTGTGCTCGGCGCGCTCGCGTCCGGCTTGCTACTGTATGGCATCTCGATGATCTACGGGGCCACCGGCGCATTGGAAATCAACCGCGTCACCGCGATCATTTTCAGCGGTCACGCCAACGGCACTATCCTCATTTTCGGATTGGTGTTCGTCGTTTCGGCGATTGCGTTCAAGCTGGGTGCGGTCCCGTACCACATGTGGGTGCCCGATGTGTACCAGGGCGCACCGACGGCGATCACGCTGTTCATCGGCACCGCGCCGGAGTTAGCCGCGTTCGCTTTCATGACCCGGATCCTGGTCGGGTCGCTCGTTGCGGTG
>DASZZK010000239.1:0-3388 GCA_035544975.1 Casimicrobiaceae bacterium
CTGCCAATGTATCTCTACGACGACTTCGACCGCACCCTCGTCGCCGAGCGCGTGCGCGAATTCCGCGACCAGGTGGATCGCCGCCTGTCCGGCGAATTGACGGAAGAAGAGTTCAAGCCGCTGCGATTGATGAACGGGGTCTATCTGCAGCTGCACGCCTATATGCTGCGCATCGCCATCCCCTACGGCACGCTTTCCTCCGACCAGCTGCGCATGCTCGCGCATGTGGCCAGACGCTACGACCGCAACTACGGCCACTTCACCACGCGGCAGAACATCCAGTTCAACTGGCCAAGACTCGAGGACGTGCCGGACATCCTGGCAGAGCTCGCGAGCGTCGAGATGCACGCTATTCAGACCAGCGGCAACTGCGTTCGCAACATCACATCGGATCATTTTGCCGGTGTCGCCGGGGACGAAATCGTCGATCCCCGCCCCTACGCGGAGTTGTTCCGGCAGTGGTCGACGTTTCATCCTGAGTTCGCCTATTTGCCGCGCAAATTCAAGATCGCGGTGAGCGGGTCTCCCAACGATCGTGCCGCCACCCTGGTGCACGACATCGGCGTCCACGCGGTGCGAAACGCCGACGGCGAGATCGGATTCCGCGTCCTGGTCGGCGGCGGCATGGGACGAACGCCCATCATCGGCCACGTGATCCGGGAGTTCCTTCCCCGGCAGGAGGTCCTCAACTATTTCGATGCGATCCTGCGCGTCTACAACCGATTCGGCCGGCGCGACAACATCTACAAGGCGCGGATCAAGATTCTGGTCAAGGAAATGACCCTGCCGGTTTTCGCCGGGCATGTCGAGGCCGAATGGGAGCGCTTGCAAGGGGGCCCGGCTACCGTGCCGGACGAGGAGATCGCGCGGCTGGCGTCGTTCTTCGAGCCGCCGCCCTACGAGAAGCTTTCCGGCGACGACGCCGGATTCCGCTCCGCGATTGCGGACAACCGCGGGTTCGGCAACTGGGTCAAGCGCAATGTCTTCCCGCACAAGGTGCCCGGCTACGCCGTGGTGACGCTTTCGCTCAAGAAGACCGGCGTGCCGCCCGGCGACGCGACATCGGATCAGATGGACGCGGTTGCGGATCTGGCCGATGCCTACAGCTTCGGAGAGCTCCGCGTCTCGCACGAGCAGAACCTCATTTTCAGCGACGTCAGGCAGAAGGAGTTGCCGGCCCTGTGGAGCGAGCTCAAGGCACTGGGATTCGCGACGCCGAACATAGGCCTCCTGACCGACATCATCTGCTGCCCCGGCGGGGACTTCTGCTCGCTCGCCAACGCCAAGTCGATCCCGATCGCGGAAGCGGTGCAGCGGCGCTTCGACGACCTCGACTACCTGTATGACATCGGCGAGCTCAATCTCAACATTTCCGGTTGCATGAACGCGTGCGGGCACCACCACGTCGGCAACATCGGCGTGCTCGGCGTCGATAAGAATGGCGAGGAGTGGTACCAGGTCTCGATCGGCGGCGATCAGGGCCAGGCCGCGTCCCTGGGCAAGGTGATAGGGCCCTCCTTCGCCGCGCAGGAAATGCCGGACGTCGTCTCCCGCCTGATCGATGTCTACGTGGAAAAACGCCACGAGGACGAGCGCTTCATCGACACCGTGCGCCGTCTGGGTATCGAGCCCTTCAAGGAGCGCGTCTATGCCGCTGCTCATTAAGGGCCGCGCGATCGTCGAGGACCGCTGGACGCTGCTGCGCGAAGCGGCTTCGCTTGCCAATGTACCCGCCAATACGCCGGTGATCGTGCCGCTGGCGCTGTGGCAATCCGAGCACTCCGCTCTTGCCGCCCGCGACGAGGTCGGTGTCTGGCTCAAGCCGAGCGACGATCCCGACGCGCTTGCCGGCGATGCGGCGCACCTGCCGCTCATCGCCATCGATTTTCCGAAATTCGTCGACGGTCGCGGGTATTCCAGCGCGCGGCTGCTGCGCGACAAGCATCGCTTCGGCGGCGAATTGCGCGCCATCGGCGACGTCCTGCGCGATCAACTCTACTACTTGCGGCAATGCGGCTTCGATGCATTCTCGGTGCGGGCAGATCGCAACCCGGCCGACGCGATCGGCGGCTTGGATGACTTTTCCGACAACTATCAGAGCACCTTCGCGCGACCGGTTCCGCTTTTCCGCCGCCGCGAGGACGCGACTGTGAGCGACATCGGCTCTCCTCCGAAATGATTTCTATCGGCATGACGCTCGAAGGTCGCGCAACCGAGGCGCTTGGCCTGCTCCACCGGATCGGAAGCCAGTACCCGTCCGCGGCGCTTGCCAGCAGCTTCGGGGTTGAGGACATGGTTCTGACCGACCTGATCGCGCGGAACCGGCTGCCGATTGCCATCTTCACGCTCGATACCGGCCGCCTGCCCGGCGAAACCTATGACTTGATCGACCGCGTGCGCGAGCACTATGGGGTTCCGGTCGAGGTGTACTACCCCGATACGCAAGCGATCGAAGCCTACGTGCGCGACAACGGTGTCAACGCTTTCTACCATGGCGTCGAGCTGCGACAAAGCTGCTGCGCCATTCGCAAGACCGAGCCGCTGGCGCGGGCGCTTGCCGGAAGAGGAGCCTGGATCACGGGCCAGCGGCGCGCGCAGTCGGTGACGCGCAGCGCGGTCGAAATCGAGGAGATCGACCCGGCGCACGCGATACGCAAGTTCAATCCGCTGGCCGATTGGAGCGAGGACGAGGTCTGGACCTACGTTCGCGATAACGCAGTTCCCTACAACCCGCTGCACGATCGCGGTTATCCCAGCATCGGTTGCGCGCCGTGCACGCGCGCGATCCTTCCGGGTGAGGACATTCGTGCGGGTCGCTGGTGGTGGGAAAGCGCGGATCACAAGGAATGCGGGCTGCATCGACGCCCGCTGGACGTGATCGTGCGCGCCGCAGGGGTTCCGGCATGACCGACGCCGCGTTCCTCGAGCCACTGTTAGTGACAGACCAGGCTGCGCAGCCGCGCCCGGCCGATGCCGATCATCTCGGCTGGCTCGAATCCGAGGCCATTCATATCCTGCGCGAAGTTGCGGGGCAATGCCGCAACCCCGCCCTGCTCTTCTCCGGCGGCAAGGATTCGCTGGTGCTGCTGCGCCTGGCGGAAAAGGCCTTCCGCCCGGGCGCGTTTCCTTTCCCGCTGCTGCACATCGATACCGGGCACAACTTTCCCGAGGTCATCGCATTTCGCGACCATCGCGCCGCGGAGCTCGGCGAGCGCTTGATCGTGCGCTCGGTCGAAGACTCGATTGCCCAGGGACGTGTCGTTCTGCGCGATGCCGAGGAGAGCCGCAACCGCCACCAATCCGTGACACTGCTCGACGCGATCGCCGAATTCGGCTTCGACGCGTGCATCGGCGGCGCGCGGCGCGACGAGGAAAAGGCGCGCGCCAA
>DASZZK010000240.1:0-5956 GCA_035544975.1 Casimicrobiaceae bacterium
GCGGGAATGACGAAATTGCGTCCGGTACAATGCGCGCTTTTCGCAGGCTTCCTCCGCGTGTCCAACGCTTCTCCTCCCGTCCGCACCCGATTCGCACCGAGTCCGACCGGATTTCTGCACCTCGGCGGGGCGCGGACCGCATTGTTCGCGTGGGCGTTCGCCCGTCGGCACAAGGGCCAATTCATCCTTCGTATCGAGGACACCGACGTCGAGCGTTCCACGCCCGAGGCGATCCAGGCCATCCTCGACGGCATGGCGTGGCTGGCGTTGGACTACGATGAAGGTCCGTACCATCAGATGCAGCGGATGGATCGTTATCGCGAGGTCCTGGCGCAGATGCTCGCGCAGGGGAATGCGTACCACTGTTACATGTCTCCCCAGGAGCTCGACGCGCTGCGCGCCGAGCAGAGCGCGCACGGCGAAAAGCCGCGCTACGACGGCCGCTGGCGGCCGGAAAATCTGAAAGCGGGACAACATTCGCCGACGGGGGTCGCTCCGGTCGTGCGATTCAAGAATCCGCTTTCGGGCAGCGTCGCATGGGACGATCAGGTGAAGGGTCGCATCGAGATCGCCAACGCCGAGCTCGACGACCTGGTCATCGCCCGCAGCGACGGCACGCCCACGTACAACTTTTGCGTCGTCGTCGACGATCTGGACATGAAGATCACCCACGTGATCCGCGGCGACGACCACGTCAACAACACGCCGCGTCAGATCAACATGATCCGCGCGCTCGGCGCCGAAGCTCCCGTCTACGGCCACCTGCCGACGGTCCTGGGGGCCGATGGAACCAAGCTTTCCAAGCGCCATGGCGCGGTCAGCGTCATGCACTACGCGGACGAGGGTTACTTGCCTGAAGCGATGGTCAATTTCCTCGCTCGTCTCGGTTGGGCACACGGCGACGACGAAATCTTTACACGCGAACAATTGGTAAGCTGGTTCGACATCGCTCACGTGAATCCCGCCCCGGCGCGATTCGACGCCGACAAGCTGCAATGGGTCAATCATGAGCATATCAAGCGGCTTTCGGACGAAGCGCTGGCAGAACGGCTGCGCCCGTTCCTTGAGCGAGCGGGTCTCGATGTCTCGCGCGGACCCTCGCTCGCGAGCGTCGCAGCGCTGGTCCGGGATCGGGTCGCGACACTTGCCGAGATGCGCGACGAAGCGCATTTCTTCTACGCGGCGCCGGCGGATCCGACGCAGATCGTGGAGAAGTTTGCCAAGCTGATGACGGCTGCAGTCCGAGCGGCGCTGCCCGAGTTGCTCGCGGAGTTCGAGCGCATCGACTGGACCCGTGAGGCGATCGGAGCTGCAATCAAATCGGTCGCAGTAGCGCACGGGCTGAAGCCGCCCCAAATCATGATGGCTGTGCGCGCGCTCGTCACGGGCAGTCCGCAAAGCCCGGCGATCGACGCGGTGCTGGCGCTGCTGGGTCGCGAGACCGTACGCGCGCGCATCGCGGCCGGGCTCGCCGTCTAGCGCCGCTGCATGCAGCCGCCAGGCGTGCGCATTGCGTCGTGAGGAGGTGAAGCTGCGCGACGCCGCGCCGTGTATTGGGTCGCGGTTTGTGCCGGAAGGGGCGATCCTGTAAACTGCCAATTTCCAGGACTTGTCGTCCATGACCAAGTTCGTTTTCGTGACCGGTGGCGTCGTCTCCTCTCTGGGGAAGGGCATCGCCGCCGCGTCTCTCGCCGCGATTCTTGCCTCCCGCGGCATCCGCGTCACCAATCTCAAGCTCGATCCGTACATCAACGTCGATCCGGGAACGATGAGCCCGTTCCAGCACGGTGAAGTCTTTGTCACCGAGGATGGCGCCGAGACGGACCTGGATCTCGGTCATTACGAGCGCTTCACCGACGTGAAGATGAGCAAGCGGAATAACTTCACCACCGGCCAGATCTACGAAAGCGTCATTCGCAAGGAGCGCCGCGGCGATTATCTCGGCGGCACGGTACAGGTCATCCCGCACATTACCGACGAGATCAAGAGCTGGATCGCCAACGCCGCCGCGGTGAATGGAACGGAGGCCGAAGTCGCGGTGGTCGAAGTCGGCGGGACCGTCGGCGACATCGAATCGCTGCCGTTTCTCGAAGCCATCCGGCAGATGGGCATTACGCTGGGCCGCGACAACGTTTGCTACATCCATCTGACGCTGGTGCCCTTCATCGCCACCGCGGGTGAGATGAAAACCAAACCGACGCAGCACTCGGTCAAGGAGCTGCGCGAGATCGGTATTCAGCCCGACGTCGTGCTGTGCCGCGCCGACAGGCCCTTGCCCGACGGGGACAGACGCAAGATCGCGCTGTTCACCAACGTGCCGGCCGAGGCCGTGATCCCAGCGCTGGACACCGATTCGATCTACAAGATTCCGGTCGCGCTTCACGCCGAGGGCTTGGATGAAATCGTCTGCCGCAAGCTTTCCCTGAGCCCTCGTCCCGCCGATCTCACGACCTGGCGAAACCTGGTCGACGCGCTGGTGCATCCACAGCACGAAGTCAACATCGCGATGGTCGGAAAGTACGTCGACCTGACCGAATCGTACAAATCATTGTCCGAGGCGCTGATCCACGCCGGCATCCACACCCGCAGCAAGGTCGCCGTTCATTATGTCGATTCCGAGGCTGTGGATCGCGACGGCATCGATTGCCTCAAGGGCATGGACGCGATACTGGTGCCGGGCGGGTTCGGCAAACGCGGCGTCGAGGGCAAGATCAAGGCCATTCGCCACGCGCGTGAGAACGGCATTCCCTATCTCGGCATTTGTCTGGGCATGCAACTGGCGGTCATCGAGTATGCGCGGAACAAGGCGGGCCTCGCCAACGCCAACAGCACCGAGTTCGACGCCGCGACGCCGCACCCGGTGGTGGCGCTGATCACCGAGTGGCAGAACCGCGACGGCTCGATCGAGCGTCGCGATCACCGCTCCGATCTCGGAGGCACCATGCGTCTCGGCGCGCAGCCCTGCGACGTGGTGCCCGGATCGCTCGCGCACCGCATCTACGGCGCGACCACGGTCGCCGAGCGCCACCGCCACCGTTATGAAGTCAACAATCATTATCTGCCGCGCCTCGAGGCGGCCGGGCTGGTGGTCGGCGCATGGGCGAAGAGTGCCGCTGCCGGAGATTTGTGCGAGATGGTCGAGCTTGCGGACCATCCCTGGTTCTTCGGCTGCCAGTTCCATCCAGAATTCACCTCGAATCCGCGTCGCGGCCATCCGCTGTTCATCGCTTTCGTCCATGCGGCACTCGAACGCCGGCGCGCCTCGATCGGCGATCCGGTGCGGGCGCGCGCGCAGCTCGTCGCCTGATTCCATGAATCTCTGCGGCTTCGAGGTTGGATTGCACCGGCCTCTGTTCCTCATTGCCGGTCCGTGCGTGGTGGAATCCGAGCAGTTGCAGATCGACGTCGCCGGCCGCCTGAAGGAAATCTGCGCGGGCCTGAAAGTACCATTCATCTTCAAGTCTTCCTATGACAAGGCCAACCGCAGCTCCGCGCAGTCGTTTCGCGGTCTCGGGATGGACGAGGGGCTTCGCATCCTGGCCGAGGTCAAGCGGCAGGTCGGCGTGCCGGTCCTGACCGACGTGCACGAAATCGACGAGATCGCGGCGGTGGCCGCGGTCGTGGACGTGTTGCAGACGCCGGCGTTTCTCTGCCGGCAGACCGACTTCATCCGCGCCGTCGCATCGTCCGGCAAACCGGTGAACATCAAGAAAGGCCAGTTTCTCGCCCCCGAAGACATGGCCAACGTGGTCGCCAAGGCGCGCGAGGCCAGCGGCAAGGACAACATCCTGGTCTGCGAGCGCGGCGCGTCGTTCGGCTATCACAACCTCGTCTCGGACATGCGCGCCCTGGCGATCATGCGCACGACGGGCTGCCCGGTGGTTTTCGACGCGACCCATTCGGTCCAGTTGCCGGGCGCGAAAGGCACGTCGAGCGGCGGCGAGCGCGAGTTCGTGCCGGTCCTCGCGCGGGCTGCCGTGGCCGCCGGCGTCGCCGGCGTGTTCATGGAAACGCACCCTGATCCGGCAAAGGCGCTGTCCGACGGACCGAACGCGTGGCCGCTCGATCGCATGCAGGCTCTGCTGGCGACGCTGGTCGAGCTCGACGCGACAGTCAAGCGGGCCGGGTTTGCGGAAACCGAACTGATGGCCGGCAAGGTCTGAGAAGGCCGCATCACGTTGAACAGGAAAAGCGGAAGATGAGCGCAATTGTCGATGTCATCGCGCGGGAGATCCTCGATTCGCGCGGCAATCCAACGATCGAAGCCGACGTCGTGCTCGAGTCGGGAATCAGCGGACGCGCCGCCGTTCCCTCGGGCGCGTCCACCGGATCGAAGGAAGCGATCGAGCTCCGCGACGGCGATGCCTCGCGCTATGGCGGCAAGGGCGTGCAAAAAGCGATCGAGAACGTCAATACCGAGATCTGCGAAGCGATCATCGGTCTCGACGCCTCCGAGCAGGCATTTGTCGATCGCACCATGATCGACCTCGACGGAACGGAGAACAAGTCGCGCCTCGGCGCGAACGCCATACTCGCGGTCTCGGCAGCAGTGGCCAAGGCCGCGGCCGAGGAATCCACGCTGCCTCTGTATCGGTATCTCGGCGGCGCCGGCGAGATGATGCTGCCGGTTCCCTTGATGAACGTCATCAACGGGGGGGCGCATGCCAACAACAGCGTGGACATGCAGGAGTTCATGCTGGTGCCGCTTGGCGCGCCGACGTTCCGGGAAGCGCTGCGCTACGGGTCGGAAGTCTTTCACGCCTTGAAGAAGCTGATCGATGCCAAGGGCATGGCGACCACGGTGGGCGACGAAGGAGGCTTCGCGCCCAACCTCCCGTCCAACGAGTCCGCGCTGCAATTGCTGCTCGAGGCGATCGACAAGGCCGGCTACACCGCCGGAACTGACATCGCCCTGGCGCTCGATTGCGCTGCGTCCGAGTATTACAAGGACGGCATGTACGAGCTCGAATCCGAAGGCGCGAAGCTGACGCGCTCGCAGATGGTCGATTACCTCGCGAACTGGGTCGACAAGTACCCGATCATTTCAATCGAGGACGGCATGTCCGAGCACGATTGGGACGGCTGGAAGCTGCTCACCGACAGGCTCGGCAAGAAGGTGCAACTGGTCGGCGACGATTTGTTCGTGACTAACACCAAGATTCTCAAACAAGGCATTGCCAAAGGTGTCGCCAATTCGATCCTGATCAAGATCAACCAGATCGGGACCTTGTCGGAGACCTTCGCAGCCGTCAGCATGGCCATGCGCGCGGGCTATACATCGATCATCTCGCATCGTTCGGGCGAGACCGAGGACAGCCTGATCGCCGACATCGCGGTCGGCACCAACGCCGGTCAGATCAAAACCGGTTCGCTGTCGCGCTCGGACCGCATCGCGAAATACAACCAGCTCCTGCGAATCGAGGAAGATCTCGGTGACGTCGCCAGTTATCCCGGGCGCGAGGCGTTCCACCAATTGAGCTGACGCCCGTGCGATTCCTCGCCTTCACCTTTGCGGCACTGATCCTCGCCCTGCAATATCCGATGTGGCTGGGCAAGGGCGGTTGGCTGCGGGTGCGGGAGCTCGATCGCCAGGTCGAGGCGCAGAAGCACGTCAACACCGAGTTGCAGACTCGCAACGCGGTGCTCGACGCCGAGGTGCGGGATCTGAAACAGGGGCTCGAAGCCATCGAAGAGCGGGCGCGCTCGGACCTGGGCATGATCCGGCACGACGAAGTGTTTTTTCAACTGCCGCAAAGTGCGGCGTCTCGTGCGTCACCGGCAGCCGGCGAGCGGCCCGACCATCCCTCCCGATAGACGTTCGCGCTAAGCGGCTCGAAAGCCCATGCCGCGTGTCAGCTCCCGCGACAACCCTCGTCTGAAGCAGGTGGCCCGGCTGGTCGCGTCTTCGCGCGATCGCCGCAAGGCGGGGCGCTGCGTGCTCGAGGGCGAACACGTC
>DASZZK010000241.1:0-1685 GCA_035544975.1 Casimicrobiaceae bacterium
GCCGTGTTCGGGCGAACGTCGGATCCGAGCGCGCCATGACAGTTCTTGAACCGCTTGCCGCTGGCGCAAGGGCAGGGATCGTTGCGACCCACCGCCGGCATCGACGACGCATTCGCGGACATCGCGGCGACCCCAGCGGCGGCGTCGATATGGCCCGGAACTTCATCGAGTATGCGGCGAAAGATTGCGGCAGCCGCCTTCCATTGACCCATCGCCGCGCAGTTGCGGCCCAATTGCAGGAGCTGAGGCGAGCGCGCGATCGCCGGCGTGAAGGAAGAGACGAGCTCGGTGAGCTCATCGGGTGGAACGACTCTGCAGAAATTGAACAATCCGTGAAAGCCGAAGGGCTTGCCGATCGGATACGCGGCCTCGAACGCAAAGGCGTCGGCCGTCGCTTCGGACGCGAATCGTATGCCGTGCTCGCGTTCGAGCAAAGGCCGAAACGCGCGGCAGATGGTCACGTCCTCGGCTTCTGTGAGAACGATGCGCGGATCTTGAAGCGCAAGAAGCAATTTGCGCGAGCGAAGCGAGAATCCACCGTTGCCAACGCGCATCCCGTCGTCATGCCAGAACCATTGCGCGCCGATGTAGTCGCAGCCTAGGAATTCTTCCCGCCAGGCGGCGGGATTGATCACGTAGCCGTCCCACTGCACCAGCAGAACATGCGAGGTATCGATCCGCGACGCAAGCGACTTCAGCACGAATTGTGAATAATCGTCGCGCGAAGTGAGTGCCGGGACGATCTCCACCTCGAGATCCTGCGCGCTCACTTCCCGGTCGCTGATGAAAAGCGTGCGGCCGAATCGAACCTGCGCGCTGGATTTTCGCAGTGCTCGTAGCGCCAGCGCATGATTCACCGTGTCGATGCAACACAGCGTGACGTCCGGGAGCTCAAGCATCTGTACGATCACCGGGTTTGAGCTGCGCGGCGCGCATCGGACGGCGAATGGAGCTGCGGCGCGCCACGCTCAGGGCGCCGTGACTGCCGGCGACGGTGCTGCTTCGAACGACGCGAGCGTCATCGAATGCCATGTCAGCACGCCTAAGAACACGAGCAACGGGGCGATGCGCAGTGTCGCGCGATTCGCCGTGCTCAAGTCCGGCAGCCACACCGCCGCCTCGGTAAACGCAAAGGCGAAGAAAAGCAAGGACAGTCCGGCTCCCGTCACCGCCGTCAGCGGCAATAGAGGCGGTTCCCTCAAACGTCGCCAGCCAAATGCGACCAGCGCGATGACCGCGTACCACAGCAGATTCCAGTTGCCCATCAGATAGTAGCTCTTGACGAGCTGAGCCCACGCCGGCGCGAAAGTCAGATGCAGCCGATAGCCCAGAATCGCCGGTTCGGTGCGAGCGAGCACGAGCAGCGCCAGTGCCGCGAGGGCGGAGCCGATACCGACGATGCGTGGGCCACGGCGCGGCAGCAGGGCGATCACGACCCCGGGAATGAGCGTCGCTGCCCAAATCCAGCCCGATGTCTCGATCAGCGGACACGCACCGGCGAGGAAGAGTGCGATGACGGCGTCACGCCTATCGCGGCGCAGTGCCCAGCGATAGAACGCGATCGCGGCCAGTGTGTATGCGGCGCACATCGGCAGGTCCGCGTAGCCGGCGAGTGCGACATGAGCGTCGACCAAAGGCAGCGAGGCCAGCAGGTATGCGCCGGATAGGGCGAGCAGCGGCGCGAC
>DASZZK010000242.1:0-5647 GCA_035544975.1 Casimicrobiaceae bacterium
ACCGCGGTGTGATACGCGAGCAACTGCAGCGGAATGGTATGCACGATAGGCGAGAGCAAGCCCGCGTATTCGGGCAGGCGCAATACGTGAATTCCATCGCTCGATTCGATATCACTGTCGGCGTCGGCGACTACATACAGCTCGCCGCCCCGCGCGCGCACTTCCTGCAGGTTCGACTTGAGCTTTTCGAGCAACGCGTCGTTGGGCGCTATGGCGACGACCGGCATGCTCGAATCGACCAGCGCAAGCGGCCCGTGCTTGAGCTCTCCCGCGGGATAGGCCTCGCCGTGGATGTACGAGATTTCCTTGAGCTTGAGCGCGCCTTCGAGCGCAATCGGATAGTGCAAGCCGCGGCCCAGGAAAAGCGCGTTCTGCTTTTTCGCGAACTGCTCGGCCCACGCAATGATCGCCGGCTCGAGCGCCAATACCGATTGGATCGCGCTGGGCAAATGGCGCAGGTCGCGCAACCAGCGCGCCTCGTCTTCCGCGCTAAGCCGGCCACGCGACTTGGCGAGAGACAGCACAAGCAAGAACAGCGCCGTCAGTTGCGTCGTAAACGCCTTGGTCGACGCGACGCCGATTTCGGTGCCGGCACGCGTGAGATACGTCAGCTCGGTCTGCCGGACCATGGAGCTGGTTGCGACATTGCATATCGCCAACGTATGTCGCTGACCGAGTTTCTTTGCATGCGCGAGCGCGGCGAGCGTATCGGCGGTTTCGCCCGACTGCGAGACCACGACGATGAGCGCTTTGGGATCGGGAACGCTGTCGCGATAGCGGTACTCACTCGCAATCTCAGCTTGCGCCGGAACGCCGGCCACACCCTCCAGCCACAGGCGCGCGACCATTGCCGCGTAATAGCTCGTGCCGCAAGCGAGCAAATGCACCGCATCGACGTTCGAGAACACGTCGGCGGCCGTCGGACCAAACAGCGCGGCATCGATGCCGCCGACGCTTTCCAGCGTGTCGGCGACCGCGCGCGGCTGCTCGAAGATTTCCTTCTGCATGTAATGGCGGTAAGGCCCCAGCTCCACCGCGTCCGCGGTCTTGACCTTGACCACCTGGCGAGTCACCAGCGTCCCGTCGGCGTCGTAGATCGCGTAGGAATCGCGCCGGATGTCGGCCACGTCTCCCTCCTCCAGATACGCAACGCGCTGCGTCACCGGGGCGAGCGCGCTCGCGTCGGAGGCAAGAAAGTGATC
This sequence comes from Casimicrobiaceae bacterium, assembly GCA_035544975.1. Classification (GTDB taxonomy): domain Bacteria; phylum Pseudomonadota; class Gammaproteobacteria; order Burkholderiales; family Casimicrobiaceae; genus PALSA-1003. The sequence goes on from DASZZK010000242.1 coordinate 1,203, forward strand.
GTGCTCTCCCACGCCGACCAGGAGCGGGCTGCCGGCTCGAGCGCCGACGATACGGCCGGGCTCGCGCGTGCTGATCGCGGCGATCGCGTAGGCGCCACGAAACTCGGCCACCGCTTTGCGCACCGCCGGCAGCAGGTCGCCGTCGTAGTACGCGTGGATGAGATGGACGATCACCTCGGTGTCGGTCTGAGTGACGAATCGGTATCCCTGCTGCTGCAGCCGCGTGCGCAAAGTCTCGAAGTTCTCGATGATGCCGTTGTGAACCACTGCGATCTCATCGTTGCTGACATGGGGATGTGCGTTGGTGGATGTCGGCGCGCCATGCGTCGCCCAGCGCGTATGTGAAATGCCCGTGGTACCGGCGATGCCTGTTGCGCTGGCCCGCGCCGCGAGATCGGCGACGCGGGCGGTGCTGACCAGCCGATGCAGGCCGCCGTTGATCACCGCGAGCCCGGAGGAGTCATAGCCGCGATATTCGAGCCGGCGTATCCCTTCGATCAGCGTAGGGACCACGTTCTCGCGAGCGACTGCGCCGACAATGCCACACATGATCAGCGCTGCGCTTTCCCGGGCCGCTTCCAGCCCGGCACCGTGACCTGCTTGTTCTGGGAAATGGTGAGCTCGCCCGCGGGCACCTCACGGCTGATGGTCGCGCCCGCCCCGATGGTCGCTCCCTTGCGCACGGTGACCGGCGCGATCAATTGTGTATCCGATCCGATGTGCACGTCGTCCTCGATGATGGTCCGGTGTTTGTTCGCGCCGTCGTAATTGCAGGTGATCGTGCCGGCGCCAACGTTGACGTCGCGGCCGACGCTCGCATCGCCGATGTACGCAAGGTGATTGGCTTTGCTGCGCGCCCCGATGGTGCTCGCCTTGACCTCGACGAAATTTCCAATATGCACTTCGTCGCCGAGCACGGACGCCGGCCGGATTCTCGAGTACGGGCCGATGCGGCACCGGCCGCCGATCTCGGCATCTTCGAGATGCGAAAACGGAGCGACGACGCTTCCGGCACCGATCCTGACGTTGTTGAGCAGGCAGTGCGCCCCGATCGACACTGCGTCGCCCAGCGTTACCGTGCCCTCGAAGATGCAGTTGATGTCGATCGCGACATCCTTGCCACATTGAAGCGTACCGCGCACGTCGATGCGCTCCGGGTCGGCAAGCGTTACGCCGTCGCGCAGCAAGGCTTGCGCCGCCTTCCGCTGCAGCGTGCGCTCGACGGCGGCAAGCTGAACGCGATCGTTGACGCCCTGCACTTCCATCGGGTCGGATGCTGAAACCGCAACGACCGGGACGCCGTCATCCACGGCCAGGGAAAGGACGTCGGTCAGGTAATACTCTCCTTGCGCGTTATCGCTGGTCAGGCGAAGAAGCCATTGCGCGAAGCGCTCGGTGGGGGCAGCAAGCACGCCGGTGTTGATTTCGCCGATCGCGCGTTCTTCGGGGCTCGCATCCTTTTCCTCGACGATCGCGCGCACCTGGCCCGCGCCATCGCGGACGATGCGGCCCAGGCCGGAAGTGTCGGGCGGCGTCGCGGTCAGCACCGCGAGCTTGTCGCCGTCCACCGCGGCGGCGAGGCGCGACAGCGTTTCCGGGCGAATGAGCGGGATGTCGCCGATCATCGCCAGCGTAACGCCATCCTTGGGCAAATGGTCGAGCGCGCATTTCAATGCGTCTCCGGTGCCGAGCAAGCGCTCCTGTCTTGCCCAGGTGATATCCGCGCCCGGCAGCGCGGAGGGCACCTGATCTCCGCCGCTTCCGTAGACCACGCAGATCGCCCGCGGCTCGATCGCCCGAACCGCGCGCAGCACGTGAGAAAGCAGCGGACTGCCGGCCAGCCGATGCAGCGCCTTCGGCCGCGCCGAGCGCATCCGCTTGCCTTCGCCCGCGGCCAGAATCGCGACTTGCAATGACATTTGCATGGTCTCGAATTATCGCATCTTTTGCCCGGGCCACCGCCTGCGACCGTGCGGGGCGGCCCCGGAAGGCTTGTGTGCGAAAATGACGCCGAGAACCGCATTTCACGGTCTTTGAAGGAGGGAATCCATGTTGAAACGCCTGGTTCCGGCATTTGCCGGCCTCGGTCTTTTCGTGCTCGCAAGCGGCGTTTACGCCGCGGACGCCTGCAAGCATCGCGGTGAGCTCGACGTCATGTATTGCGATGAAAACAGCGACATGGTCGCCGACGTGCCGGCCGATCCGAAGAAATGGAAGAACCCGTCGACGATCGTGTTCACCTACACGCCGGTCGAGGACCCCGCGGTCTACGAAAACATCTTCAAGCCGTTCACGACCGCGTTGGGAAGATGCCTGGACAAGAAGGTCGTGTTCTATCAGGTCCAGTCGAACGCGGCGGAGATCGAGGCGATGCGCTCGGGCCGCCTGCACGTCGCCGGCTTTTCCACCGGCCCTACGGCTTTTGCAGTCAATCTCGCGGGAGCGGTTCCGTTTGCGGTCAAAGGCACGGCGAAGGAGTTTCAGGGCTACAACCTGATCGTGATCGTCAAAGCCAACTCGCCGTACCAGAAGCTCGCCGATCTCAAGGGCAAGAAGGTGGCGCACACCTCGCCCTCGTCGAATTCCGGACATCTCGCGCCGCTGGCGTTGTTTCCCGGCGAAGGTCTGACGCCCGACAAGGATTACAAGATCATCTTCTCCGGCAAGCACGATCAGTCGGTGATGGGTGTGAATTCCGGCGACTATGACGCTGGAGCCGTCGCCTCGGACGTCTTCCACCGCATGGCCGAGCGCGGCCAGGTGAAGGAGTCGGACTTCCGCGTCATTTATCGCAGCCAGAAATTCCCGACCTCATCGTTCGCGTACGCGCACGACCTCGATCCCAAGCTCGTCGACAGGATGCTGGGATGCTTCTACGACTACCGTTTCCCACCCGAGATGCAAAAGGCGTTCGACGGCGCCGACCGTTTCTTCCCTATCAACTACAAGACGTCCTGGGAAGTGGTGCGCAACGTCGCCCAGGGTTCGGGCGGAGGCTTCGACAAGGCGACCTACGACAAGGAAACCGCGCGCGAAGCGGCCGAAGCGGCCAAGAAAAAGTGACGTTGGCACGGCCGACGTAGGCCCCGCCCGTGCTCTCGATAAAGCATCTCTCCAAGGCCTACGTCGCCGGCAGGCCGGTTCTGAGCGATATCGACCTGGACATCGCGGCGCGCGGGATCACGGCGATCATAGGGCCTTCGGGTACCGGCAAGAGCACGCTGATTCGCTGCATCAACCGACTGGTCGAGCCGACTTCCGGCTCGATCGAATTCGAGGGCCGTGACCTCACCCGCCTGACGCGGCACGCGCTGCGCCAGGCGCGCCGCCGCATCGGCATGGTGTTCCAGGAATTCAACCTGGTGGAACGTCTAACGGTCATGGAGAATCTGCTGTCGGGACGGCTCGGCTATGTTTCGGCCTGGAAGGCGTGGCGGCGCAGGTTCCCGGCGGGCGACGTTGCGCGAGCGTTCGAGCTGCTCGACACCGTGGGTCTGTCGAGCTTCGCCAACCAGCGCGCCGATTCGCTTTCCGGCGGTCAGCGCCAGCGGGTCGGCATCGCGCGCGCGGTGATGCAAGAGCCCGCCCTTCTGCTCGCGGACGAGCCGACGTCCTCTCTGGATCCGAAGACGTCGGTGGAGATCATGCAGCTCCTCACCGACATTGCGCGCGCGCGCACCATTCCCGTCATGGTGAACATGCACGACGTCGAGCTTGCCCGCCGTTTCGCCGACCGCATTGTCGGGATGGCGGGCGGCCGAATTGTATTCGACGGCCCACCCGCCCGCTTGTCCGACGAGACCTTGAAGACGATTTATGGCGGCGAAGACTGGCTGCATTGACGCATCGCGCGCGAGGCGGAATTCGATTCGATGATTGATCGCTCCGCCGGTGCCGCGAGTTCTCGCGCGACCCCGTTCCCGCCTGACTGGCGCGCTCGCGCCGCGTGGATCGCGCTGGCGGCGTACGTCGTGTATGCGGCGGCGCAGATGGACGTCTCCGCGGAGCGGGTCGTGGTCGGGCTCCATAACGCAGGTCATTTTTTCGGGCGGATGTTTCCGCCCAGTTTCGCCCGCTGGGAATTGCTGCTCAAGGGCTTGGAGGAAAGCCTCGAGATCGCGATCCTCGCTTCGGCCCTCGGCATCGTGCTGTCGCTGCCGATCGGACTTTGCGCGTCGAGGAATCTGATGCCTGCATGGGCAAGCTGGCCGGCGCGGCTGATCATCGTCGCCGCGCGCTCGTTTCACCCCGTCATCGTCGCGATCCTGTTCGTCAAGGCAGTCGGCTTCGGCGCGCTGGCTGGGATTCTTGCGCTTGCGGTTGCGTCGGTGGGATTCGCCGCCAAACTGTTTGCGGAAGCGATCGAGGAAATCTCGCTGAAACAGGTGGAAGCCGTCCGCGCGACAGGCGGATCATTCATGAGCGTGATCGCCTATGGCGTCCTG
>DASZZK010000243.1:0-4018 GCA_035544975.1 Casimicrobiaceae bacterium
GAAGCGCATCTGCAATGCTCTCTTGTTGAATGCCTTGCGGTCCAGCGTCGCCACATTGTAGCGCTGGGGAATTAATGGATCGTTCGCGGGATCCCAGACCGTCGTGTCGATGCCGTTCAGGATCCCTGCGAGCCGATCGCGCCGCGCCGCAAGAAGGCCTTGCAGTCCCATGCCCATCGCCTCGTGCTGGATTTCCTCGGCGTAGGTCGGACTCACCGTCGTGATCGCGTTCGCGTAAAAGAGCCCGGCCTTGAGGAATGAAAAACGACCGTGATACTCGACGCCATCGACCGCAAAGCTCGACGCAGGCAGCCCCAGATCGGCAACCCAACGCGGCGCGAAGATGCCCTGGAAGGCGAGGTTGTGGACGGTGATGATGCTGGGCGTTGCGCTTTCGTGGGCGAGTGCAGCGTATGCCGGCGCGAGTCCGGTTTGCCAGTCGTTCGCATGCACGATCTGCGCACGCCAGGTGACAGGACTCTGCCGCGCGCCGAGCAGAGCCGCGATGCGCGACAATAGGCCGAAGCGAAGCGGATTGTCTTCCCAGTCGACGCCGGCGGCGTCCTGGTACGGGCCGCCGGCGCGATCGTAGAGTTGAGGACAATCGATCACCCACGCCGGAACGCCTGTGGGCAACTCGGCCTCGAGCAGGCGCGCCGCGGGAAGCCGCGCGATGGCATCGATACGCCCCGCGTCGCGCGCGCCCGCCAGCGCCGCGAGCACCCGTGGGTACCCGGGCAAGAGCACTCGCACGTCGAGCCCGATCTGCCGCAGCGCGACGGGAAGCGCGCCAGCGACGTCGCCGAGACCGCCGGTCTTGACGAGCGGCGCGCTTTCCGATGTTGCGTAGAGGATTCGAAGCGGAGGCAAGGACAACGTCGAACGGTCCGGTCACTGGCGGCGTGGGATGGCACGAAAGCGTTGTTGATCTCGGTCAGCGCCGACTCTGTTCGAATATAGCAGATCACCAACCCGACGCCGACCATGCTAGCCTGCGCATGAGCCATGCGCGCATCGGCGCGCCGCAGACTTGCGACCCGCTTCCAGGCAACGAAAGTACCAGCGGGTATGCGCGATGGAGGCATTGGATGAATAAGCCATGACCATCGATCAGGAATCGGTGCCGCTCGGCTATGGCCCGGCCAAGCATGACCCGCAAGGCCTGCTCATGTCGCAGCTCGCGCGAGACGCGCTCGCGATCGTGCTGGCGGGGGGCCGGGGCAGCCGTCTCGGACCATTGACCGACTGGCGCGCGAAGCCCGCCGTGCCCTTCGGCGGCAAGTTTCGCATCATCGATTTTTCGCTCTCAAACTGCGTCAACTCCGGCGTGCGCCGCATCGGCATCTGCACCCAGTACAAGGCGCAGAGCCTGATCCGCCACGTGCAGCGCGGCTGGAGCTTTCTCGACGGTCGATTCCGCGAGTTCGTCGAGTTGCTGCCGGCGCAACAGCGCGTGACCACCGACTGGTACCGAGGCACCGCCGATGCGGTTTATCAGAATCTCGACATCCTGCGCCGTCACGCGCCGGAGTACGTACTGATCCTGGCAGGGGACCACATCTATAAGATGGACTACGCGCGGCTGCTCGCCGAGCATGTCGGCCGGGGTGCCGACGTGTCGATCGGCTGCGTCGAAGTTCCGATCGGCATAGCGACGGAATACGGCGTGATGGCGCTCGACGATGAATCCCGTATCGTCGCCTTCGAGGAGAAGCCACCGCAGCCGAAGCCGGCGCCGGGACGCCAGGACATCGCACTGGCCAGTATGGGGATCTACGTCTTCAACGCGTCGTTCCTCTACGAACAGCTGATTCGTGACGCCGACGATTCGGACTCGAGCCACGACTTCGGAAGGGACGTGATCCCGTACCTGATCACTCATGGCCACCGCGTCTTTGCGCATCGGTTCGCGGATTCGTGCGTCAACATGGTCGAAGGCCGACCGTACTGGCGGGACGTCGGCACGATCGATGCGTACTGGGAGGCGAACCTCGACCTCACCCACGTCACGCCGGATCTGAACCTGTACGACGAGCACTGGCCCATCTGGAGCTATCAGGAGCAGCTGCCGCCGGCCAAGTTCGTGTTCGAGAGTCCAAGCCGCTGCGGCGCGGCGTTCGACTCGCTCGTGTCCGGCGGCTGCATCGTCAGCGGCTCGTCGGTACGACGTTCGCTGTTGTTCTCCAATGTTCATGTCCACAGCTATTGCAGCATCGAAGACTCGGTGGTGCTGCCCGATGTCGAAGTGCATCGCGACGTCGTGCTCAAGAAGTGCGTCGTGGACAGGTACTGCGCCCTCCCGGCAGGGCTCGAAGCCGGCGTCAATCCGACGGAGGACCGCAAGCGTTTCTTCGTCACCGACCGCGGCGTAACGCTAATCACACCCGAAATGCTCGGACAGGACATGCATCACCTGCGATAGATCGAAGGATGCGGTCCGGGGCTGGCAATAACGCGAATTTCAAACAAGAGTGTCACAGGCACGCCCCACACTGGTGTACGACGGCGACTGCGGCATCTGTCGCTACTGGGTCAACTATTGGCAGGGGCTGACCGACGAGCGCGTCGTTTACCGACCGTACCAGGAAGCCGCGGCGGATTTCCCGACGATTCCGCTCGAGGCGTTTCAACGGTCGATTCAGCTAATCGAGCCCGACGGCAAGATCTATTCAGGCGCAGCTGCAAGCTATCGCGTCCTGCGCCGTGCGCCGGGACGCACCGCCTGGTGGTGGCTGTATACGCACATTCCAGGCTTCGCGGTGGTAAGCGAGTGGTGTTACGACTTCCTCGCTCGCCGTCGCGGCCTGCTCAACCGGATCAGCAAATTCCTGTGGGGACCCGCGCTGGAGCCGGAGCGCTACGAGCTGGTGAGCTGGGTGTTCCTGCGGCTGCTCGGCGCGATCTATGTTGCGGCGTTTGGGTCGCTGGGCGTGCAGATCCTGGGATTGGTGGGCCATGCGGGAATTCTCCCCGTCGCCGATCACCTTGCCGCGGCACGGCAGGCGCTCGGCAACACGGCCTATCGGGTCCTGCCCACGCTGTTCTGGATTGATTCAAGCGACGCGTTGCTGCTCGCGGGATGCGCGATCGGGGCGCTGCTGGGATTGCTCGTTGTGCTCAACTGGTCGACACGCGCGGCGCTCATCGGCCTGTTCGCGCTCTACCTGTCCTACTTCTACGCCGGACAGGACTTCATGGGATTCCAGTGGGATCTGCTTCTGCTCGAAGCCGGGTTTCTGGCGATATTTCTCGGTAGCGGATCGCGCATCGTGATCTGGCTCTATCGCTGGTTTGTCTTCCGCTACCTGTTCCTGGCGGGCGCCGCCAAGCTGCTTTCCGGCGATCCCACATGGCGCGATTTCACCGCGCTGGAGTATCACTTCTGGACGCAACCGCTGCCGACCCCACTCGCCTGGTACGCCGCGGAGCTGCCGAGCTGGCTTCTGGTCGGCGCGACCTCCGCGACGCTGGTCGTGGAGCTCGGGATTGTCTTTCTCATCTTCCTGCCGCGGCGTCCGCGCGCCGGCGCCGCGTGCTGCATCGCGCTCTTCCAGACGCTGATCCTGCTCACCGGCAACTACAATTTTTTCAATCTGCTCAGCATAAGCATGTGCGTATTGCTTTTGGATGACGCGGCCTTGAACAGCTTGTTGCCGCGGCCGCTGGCAGCGCGGGTGCGGGACCGAGCGCGACAGCCGGGACGCGTCGCAACGATGATCGCGACGGCACTCGCCCTGATCGTCGTGCCGGTGGGGTTGAACCGGATCTCGCAATCGTTGACGGGTGCCGGGCTGCCCCTCGCTGATGCGTTGCAAGGGCTGGTCTCGCCGCTGATGATCGTAAATCCTTATGGATTGTTCGCCGTCATGACCACCGGCAGACCCGAGATCGTGATCGAGGGTTCCGCCGACGGGCAGGTCTGGCGCGAGTACGTGTTTCGCTTCAAGCCCGGACCGGTCGCCCGGCGTCCGCGATGGAGCATCCCGCACCAGCCGCGACTCGATTGGCAAATGTGGTT